>JAFGEZ010000034.1 GCA_016931295.1 Candidatus Krumholzibacteriota bacterium | reverse complement strand
TGGATCTCGTCGATTTCGCTTTTCATGGTTCCTTCACTGCGCACGTACACAGTTAACTACACTATTCACCCAATCGTCAAATGTAATCGAGAGGATCGAGCGCTTTACCCTCTTTTCGAATCTCGAAGTGGAGGTGAACGCCGGTTGCATTCCCTGTCCTCCCGACCGTCCCGATGACGGTCCCCACCTTGACCGATTCTCCCATTTTCACGGCAACATTCGAGAGATGTCCGTATACGGTGCTCACACGCCCGCCGTGGTCGATAATGATGAGCTTACCGAATCCGCGCTGTCGCCCCGCGAATGTCACCGTACCCGCGGCTGCCGCGAGAACCTCCTCCCCCGCCCGCGCCTTGATATCAACCCCGTAGTGAAATTCCTCCCTGTTGTATCGGGGATCACGGCGCAATCCGAATCTGCTCGTAATCCTGGATTCTTTGTAATTCCGCAGCGGGGCCGAAAAGGCTATCCCAATCTTGGAATCGTTCGCGGTGCCGGAAGACCGCTCCTCGGTCCGCCGCTGCCCACTGGATGTGCTCCCACGATACTTGGGTGATGGGGTGCAGCCTAGTGCCAGAGGGAGAAGCACAAGCAGCATCACGAAAGAAAACGAATGAACGATCCGTTCATGCATTAGATAAATGGTCGGGGCGACTGGATTTGAACCAGCGACCTCCTGCTCCCGAAGCAGGCGCGCTAACCGAACTGCGCTACGCCCCGACACATCGGCAAACATAACACGCCCGAAAGTCAAAAACAATCGATTTCGACCGGCCGGCGGGTGGCCTGACGCCGCGCGAGGCGGCCGATCCTCCGCGTTTCCCCTCACCGGACACGTGACAGCCCCCAGAAGGAGATGACGCCGAGGCTGGCGAGGGTGACGACGATTCCAGCGACCAGGATACCGGCGAAGACGGCGGGGATCGATTTCCTGAGCGGGAGACGGAAGAGATAGGCGGCCGCGCATCCCGTCCACGCCCCCGTCACGGGGAGCGGAATGCCGACGAAGAGGACGAGGCCGAGTATCTCGAAACGCTCGATCATCCTTCCCCGTCGACGAGCGCGCTCGAAGAGCCAGGTGAAGAAGCGATCCCACGAGGGCCATCTGCGCAGCCGCGTGGATACCGGCTCGAGGAGAAGGAGGATCGGGATCACGGGAAGGAAATTCCCGATGACGGCGAAGAGATACGCTTCGCGCCATCCAAGGCCGTAGGAGGCGATCGCGATCGGGATCGCCCCGCGGAGCTCGAAGATGGGCAACATGGCGATCAGGACCGTCATGATCCGCGCAGACGCGGCGTTCAGTGCGAGAAGCAGCGGCATGGTCAGCAGATTCCCTTCTTCAGCGGAACGAATGCGCATTCCTGCAGTCGTTGCTCGTCGATGGCCCCGTCGCGGCGACGGTAGAGGACGATCTGTTCGGACTGGTCGGCGATCGGCGCGATGAGGAGTCCCCCCTCGGCGAGTTGTCCGAGCAGGAGATCCGGGCGGCCCTTGACGGCCGCCGAGACGATGATCCGGTCGAAGGGCGCGTAGTAATCCCAACCGTGCCAGCCGTCCCCCGTTTTCAGCCTGATGCGGCCGGTCTCGATTTCCTTGAGTGCCGTCTCGGCCTTCTCCGAGAGCCGTTTGACACGCTCGATCGAGAAGACGTCCCTCGCGAGCAGGGAGAGGATCGCCGTCTGGTAACCCGACCCGGTCCCGATCTCGAGCACCTTGTGCGTCCGGTCCGGATCCAGGGTCTGGACCATGAAGGCGATCGTGTAGGGCTGCGAGATCGTCTGTTGGAACCCGATCGGGAAGGAGCAGTCGTCGTATGCACGCGCGCCGAGCGCGGGATCGACGAAGAGATGCCGCGGCACGCGCATGAAGGCGTCGAGGACGGGCTTCGACGCGATGCCGCGCGCGAGGAGCTGCTCGGTCACCATGCGACGACGGGCGATGCGGTAGTCTAGGGCGTTCCCCATGCCAGCTTCCGTCTCTCCAGGTTGAAGATCTCCTTGAAGTCGGTCAGGTCGATCCGCAGGGGCGTGACCGAGATGCAGCCGTCGCGGACGGCCGTGATGTCGTCCTTCGCCTCGCTGCTCCAGCCCGGGTGTCCTCCCCCGATCCAGAAGTAGTCCCTGCCGCGCGGGTCCTTTTTCGGAACGATCATGTCGTCGTAGACCCGGGAGCCGAGTTTCGTGACGCGGTAGCCCGCGATCTCCTCGGCGGGAATCGCCGGGACGTTCACGTTCCACAGCCCGGGAAGGGTTCCGCTCTCCTCGAGCATGCGGACGGCGAGGTACCGGGCGGCCTCGGCAGCCGGGCCGAGCGGGGCGGGTTCCCACGAAGCGAGCGAGATGGCGATCGACGGGATCCCGAGCATGTGCCCCTCGATCGCCGCGGCCACGGTCCCCGAGTAGTTGACGTCCTCCCCCATGTTCGGCCCCCGGTTGATCCCCGATACGAGGAGGTCCGGTTTCCCCTTCAGGAGACTCTTGACGGCGAGCAGGACGCTGTCCGTGGGCGTTCCGCTCACCGCGTACCTTCCCGGCGCGATCTCCTCCATGCGCAACGGCTTGTCGAGCGTGATCGCGTGGCTCGTCGCGCTCTGCTCGAGCGCCGGGGCGACGATGACGGTCTCGCCGATGCCGGCGAGGGCTTCGGCCAGGGCGACGATCCCGTCGGCGCCGACACCGTCGTCGTTGGTGACGAGTATGAGTTTCCGTCCAGACAGATCGCTACCTCTCTCTCGCGTCTCCGGGAATGGGAATCCTACCAGAAGAGGGACCGTACGACCAGCACCAAAAAGCGCCAGGTGTCCCTGCCGGGGCGGATCTTGCTTTGCTCGGCGCCGTAGATGGTGGGAATGGAAACCGAGCCGAATGAGGCCCCCGCCCGCGCCCCCTTGATGAGCAGCTCGCTTTCCGTCTCGAAGTGGCTCGTGACGAGACGGACGCGCCGCAGGAGTTCCGTGCGGACGAGGCGGAAACCGGACTGGGAGTCGGCGATCCGGACCCCCGCCCGCGCGGTGACGACGGCGGAGGTGACGCGATTCGTCAGGCGCCGGAGAGCCGGCATGCCCGTCGTCTCCCCCATGCGGCTGCCGATAACGATGTCGAGCGCACGCGCGTCCATCTCCTCGACGAACCGGGGCATCAGGGACGTGTCGTGCTGCCCGTCCGCATCGACGGTGAAGACGGCCCGGGCGACTCCCTCCGAGACGAGCAGATCGAAGCCGCTCCTGAGAGCCGCGCCCTTGCCGCGGTTCGCTGCGTGTCGGACGACGCGCGCCCCTTCCGCGGCGGCATTGCGGGCCGTGCCGTCGAGGGAACCGTCGTCGACGACGACGACGAGCGACGGATCGAGATGCGACGTCACCGCGCGCACGACATCGCCGATCCGCTTCTCCTCCTCGAACGCGGGAATGACGGCGCCGATCCGGTCGAGCATCTCAATCCCCCTCCAGCCAGACGTGATCGAAGGCGAACCACTGCTCGGGATTCTCACGGACGAAAACCTCGAGGCGCCGGACGCACGCCTCGACGATCGACGCGGTATCCCCCGTCGAATCGATTGGATCGTCAACGAGGATCTCTATCGCGCCGTCGACTCCGTACCGGCATCGGCACGGGAAGAGCGGGGCTCCCGCCCTGGCGGCAAGCACGACGTGACCGTCGGGGAGCATGGCGCGGCGTCCGAGGAACGTCGTTTCCACCCCCCTGCCCGCGAGGTTCCGGTCGACGAGGAGGACGACGATCTCGCCCCGGTGCAGGGCATCGAGAAGCCGCGTCGTGCTTTCCCCCGGCGCGTGCTCGGCGATCCCCCACGAGCGGCGCCGCTCGCCGAAGAAGCGGGTCACCGCCGGGGACTGGTGTTCGAGCGCGACGGTGTTGAGTTGGTATCCGAGCGACGAGATGTACGCCCCCGCGGCCTCCCAGGGCCCGAGATGCGGAAGGAAGAGGATCGCGCCCCCTCCCCGGGCGAGCGCTTCGTCGAGGCGCCCGCGGCCCTCGAAGCGGCAGGAAGCCAGGAGAGCCTTGCCGCGATCGGAGCCGAGCATCAGGAAATCCCCCGTCGAACGAGCGAAGAACCGGAACACCTCGATCGTCGACGCGCCCGATCCCGCGGCGTCGAGATTCCGCCTCGTGTTTCCGCGCACGCGGGGGCGGAAGAAGTGGAACAGGCGGGCTATCATGGATTCGAAGGCCGAGGAAACGCGACGGGGGGCCCGCCGGACGATGAAGGCGGAGAACCGGTATGAGAGGTATGCCAGCATACGGTGGAGACAGAAACTGGTCGGGGCGACTGGATTTGAACCAGCGACCACTTGCCCCCCATGCAAGTGCGCTACCGGACTGCGCCACGCCCCGACCACGGCATAATGTATCACCGGGGGCCGCCCGAAACAAGCGGAAAAGCTCGCTCGCCGCCGTCTCTACAGGCGCTCGACGAGTTCCCTGAGCTCGACCAGGTCGTTCCTGATCGAGATCAAAACGCTCCGCTTCTCGGGATCGGCGAACGGTATCGCGAGCTGCTCGATGAGCACGTCCGGGTTGTTGTTGCTCTCCCGGAGCTTCTGCCGCGCCCCCTGGATCGTGAAGCCCTTGTCGTAGAGAAGGCTCCTGATGGTCAGGAGGTACTTGATGTCCCTGACGCGGTAGGTCCGGTTCCCCGCGCGGTTCTTCCTCGGCTTGAGCGCGGGGAATTGCGTTTCCCAGTACCGCAGGACGTGCGGCTTGACGTCGAGAAGGCCGCTGACCTCGCCGATCGAGTAGTACAGCTTCTGTTCGGTCCGCTTCATCGTGACTCGTTTCGACTCTACGTCCACATCTCTCGCTTCGCCTTGCGCATCATGAGGTCCCGGATGGCTTCCATCGGATCCTTGTCGTGAAAGAGGACCTCGTAGACCTGTTCGGTTATGGGCAGCTCGACGCCCGCGCGTTTCGAGAGCTCCTTCGCGGCGCGCGTCGTCTTGACCCCCTCCGCGACCATGACCATCTCGTCGAGGATCTCCCGGAGCGTCCGGCCCTTGCCGATCTCCTCGCCGACGTGACGGTTCCTGCTGTGCCTGCTCATGCAGGTGACGACGAGATCGCCCACGCCCGCCAGACCGATCAGCGTCTCCTCCCGGGCGCCGAGCTTGATGGACAGGCGTCTCGTCTCGGCCAGCCCCCGCGTGATGAGGGCCGCCTTCGTGTTGTCCCCCAGGCCGAGCCCGTCGCAGATCCCCGCCGCGATCGCGATGGTGTTCTTCAGGGAGACGCCGAGTTCGACCCCGACGAGATCGGTGTTCGTGTAGACGCGGAAGAACTCGGTCATGAAGAGATCCTGCACATCCTTGAGGACGGCGCTGTCCGGGCCGGCGACGACGATCGACGTGGGCATCCTCCGGCTCACTTCCTCGGCGTGGCTGGGACCGAGGAGCCCGACGATGCGCGCTGTTGGCAGGGGGAGTTCCTGGCCGAGGACCTCGCTCATTCGATTGAGCGTTTCCTCTTCGAGCCCCTTGGATGCGTTCACGACGGTGACGTCCGGATCGAAGGCCGGCGACGCGGCCACGAGACGGGCGACGGCCCGCATCGTGTGGCTTGGCGTGACGAAGAGCAGGTGCGTCGCGCCGCCGATCGCCTCGTCGATCGAGGAAGTGATCGCGATCGTTCGCGGAATCGGCAGTCCCGGCAGGAAGCGCGCGTTCTCCCCGTCCCGGCGGAGACGGTCGGCCTGCTCGGGATAGAATTCCCAGAGACGTGTCTCGATGCCCTTGCCGTCCAGCAGGAGCGCAAGCGTCGTTCCCCACGAGCCGGCGCCGATGACCGCGACCCGTTCCTTTTTCGTTCGTTTCGAGGCACTCATCAGAATATCCGTTTCTCTTCGCCGCGAGCGAGCCGCCTGATGTTTCCCCGGTGGGTAAACAAAATCAGCAGCGTCACGGCGACTGCCAGTAATTGCACTGCGACGTGCCCCTCCCTGTCGAGATACCTGTTCTCGAAGAGCACCGCGAACGGGAGCAGTGCGGACGCGATCATGCTGGCGATCGAGACGATGCGGGACAGAAGCAGGACGACGATCCATACGCCGATGCAGAACGCGACCGCCCAGGGCGCGAGGGCAAGGAACGCGCCGGCCGTCGTCCCCACGCCCTTGCCGCCGGAAAAACCGATGAATACGGAGTAGTTGTGCCCGATGACGACGACGAGGACGGCGAGCATCCCGTACCAGATCCCCGGGCCCCCGAATGTCGAGAAATACCTGACCGCGATGAAGCCCTTGATGATGTCGAAGGCGAGCACCGGAACGGCGGCGCCGGGTCCGAGCACGCGGAAGGTGTTGGCCGCGCCGAGGTTACCGCTTCCGTGCTCCCGGAGGTCGATTCCGCGGACGAGTTTCCCCACCACGAAACTCGACGGGATCGCCCCGATCAAATAGCTCGGCACAACGACCATTGCGATACGCAGGAGCAGATCCATCCTCACCTCTCCTTCGATTTCAGCGAGATTGTAATGGCTGTCCCCTCGAAGGTAAACAGGTTTCTCAGGCTGTTGTTCAAATAACGTATATAGGAGCGAGGAAAATACGCTGCTTTGTTCACAAAGAGGGTGAAAGTCGGCGGTTCCACGCCCGTCTGGGTGCCGTAATAGATCTTTCCCGTGCCGGTGCGGTAGAACTTCGGCGGATTCGAACCGGTGATCGTCTCGAGGACGCGGTTCAGCTCGGAGGTGGATATCCGCGCGTTCCGCGCCTCCTGGATGCGGACGCAGAGGGGGAAGATCCGGTCGAGGCGCTGGCCGGTGAGGGCCGAGATGGTGAGCACCGGCGCGTACGAGAGGAAGGCCATCTCCTCCCGGACCGCCCTCGTGAAGCGTGCGGCCGTCGAATTGTTCTTCTCGACGAGGTCCCACTTGTTGACGAGCACGGCGACCCCCTTGCGGGCGCGATGTCCCTCGGCGGCGACACGGACGTCCTGGCGGGAGATCCCCGCCGTCGCGTCGAGCATCACGAGCACGATGTCCGCGAAGCGGACGCTCCGCAGGCTCTTGAGGGAGCTGATCACGTCGAGTCCCGGCTCCGTCCTGGCCTTCCGCTTGACGCCGGCCGTGTCGACGATCAGTATCTCCCGGTCGTGCCACCGGATGCGGATGTCGATGCTGTCCCTCGTGGTGCCCGGTTCCTCGGAGACGATGTGTCGGTCCTCGCCGAGCAGGGAGTTCACGAGAGAACTCTTGCCGACGTTCGGCTTGCCGACGATCGTGACCCGGAGGGCCGGATCCTCGGCGGCGACTTCTCCTTCCGGAAATCGCTCAACGATCGCGTCGAGAAGGTCCCCCACTCCCCCGCCGTGCAGCGCGCTCACCTCGAAAACGGGTTCGATGCCGAGCGAATGGAACTCGTGCACGTTCCATCGGTCGGCGTCCGCCTCGACCTTGTTCACGGCGAGGATCATCCGGTCGCGGAATTCGCGGAGCGCCTTGAGGAGGCGTCCGTCCTCGGCGGTCGGGCCGGTGTCGACGTCGGCCACGAAAAGGATGACGTCGGCGCGCCCGGCCGTCCTGACGATGCGGTCGGAGATCTGCGGCTGCAGGGGATCCTCGTGCGCCTCGGCGAAGCCTCCCGTGTCGACGAGGTCGAACGCGCGGCCGTTCCAGTCGGCCCGCACCTGCATCGTGTCACGCGTTACCCCCGGCGTCTCGTGGACGATCGCGAGCCGCGATCCCACGATGCGGTTGAAGAGGGTCGATTTGCCCGAGTTGGGCTTGCCGACGATGGCGACGACCGGTGGACGTTTCATCGCGATCCCTTCCGGGGTCCGCAGCGGCCGATGACCCCGGGCTCGAGGAAATGTTGCCGCGCGGCGATCACGCGGCGGCCGAGCTCGCGCGCCAGCGATGCCGGCGTCGATTCGTCGAGAAACCGACCCTCGTGGTTGAGGACGTTCGGCGGCAGCACGAGGCAGCGGTCGGCATCGGCCTCTCTCGCCGCGGCCGCGATGTCCGCTCCCGCCAGCAGACCCGACACCGTCACGCACGATCCGAAGAGGCGGTTCGTCACTACGAGCGGCGCGACGTCGATGCGCGGACCGAGCGGCGCGAGGATCGGCTCGATGTGGCGCCGGAACAGGCGGCCTCCCAGTTTCCCCGTGACCAGCAGGAGCCGAGCGTTCCCCCGCCAGCGAGAGAGCCGCGCCGCGCGCCTGGCCGTCTCGTCGATGAAGACGCGCGCCATGCCCACGCCGTTCGAGAGCTGCGGGAAGTCGCCGTACCATTCGGCCGGCGGGATCCGCCGGTTGGCGGCGAGAAGGATCTCGTCGGCGAGATAGAGGAAGGGATCGCCTCCGGTTCGCTCGGCGAACCTCCCGCGCATCGATTCGGCGACACGGACGAGCTCGCCTGACATCGCGGCGCCGGGACGCGCGAGACGCGCTAGCCCCCGACGGTGCCGGGTGAGCCCGACGGGGACGATCGATGTCGACGCGACGTTCGGCCAGAGCGAGAACAGGCCCTCGACGGTGCGTTCGAGAACTTCGCCGTCGTTGTATCCCGGAACGAGAACGATCTGCGCGTGCATCGTGACGCCGCCGCGCGCGAGCCGCCTCATGGTGCGTAAGATGTCCGATCGCATCGGCCGGCCGAAGAGACGTTCTCGAACGTCGCGGTCGAGGGCGTGGACGGAGACGTAGACCGGCGAGAGTCCGTATTCGACGATCCGATCGATGTCTTCCCCGGAGACGTCGGCGAGGGTCACGTAATTGCCGAAGAGGAAGGAGAGCCGGTAGTCGTCGTCCTTCGCGTAGAGGGACTGCCGCAGGCCGCCGGGCATCTGGTCGACGAAGCAGAAGACGCACCGGCTCCGGCAGCTCCTGAAACGCAACTCCTCGAGACGCAGGTCCGCCGCCGCAACGGTCTCAGCGCGCAGGCGCCGGCGCGCCGTGCGCCCGTCGACCCGCCTGACCGCGTATTCGGCGCTCTCCTCCCCCGCCGGAAGGAACAGGACATCGAGCTGATCCTCGACCGGCCTGCCGTCGATCGAGAGGATCTCGTCGCCGGCCCGGAAGAAACCGCTCGTGCCCCCGATTGCATGGATCTTGACTGGCATTGTTGGATAAAAGTGGAGCGGGCAACGGGATTCGAACCCGCGACTCTCAGCTTGGGAAGCTGATACTCTACCAGCTGAGTTATGCCCGCTTCGTTGCGTGTTTCCGATGTATCCGCGCTACAAGCTACCAACCGAAGGAGTTCCTGTCAAGCGGGAAACGACCTCTCGCGGATGATGCCGAGGGCCAGTTCCAGGAGGTCCGGCCGCAGCGCGTCGAGCCAGACGACGTCCGGCTCCTTCCGGAACCACGTCTCCTGCCGTTTCGCGTATTGCCGCGTGCGGGCCGCCACGCGTTCGATCGCTTCCCCGACGGTTATCGTGCCCCTCGCGCAGGCGATCGCCTCGGGATACCCGAGCGTCTGGAGCCCCGGCCAGGAGGGATCGGCGCCGCCGTCGAGAAGGCGGGAGACCTCTTCGACGAGCCCCTCCGAGAACATCCGTTCCGTCCGGCGCCCGATCCGCCGGTGCAATTCCTTTCGCGGCATCCGGAGACCGATCTTCACGACGGAGACGTCTTCGAGACGGCCCCTCCCCCCCTGCCTGGCGAAATGCTCGCTGAGGGGCACGCCGGTGAGCGCGTGGACCTCGAGGGCCCTCACGATGCGATAGCGGTCGTTCGGATGGATCCGGTCGGCGCTCGCCGGGTCGATCTCCCGGAGTTGTTCGTGAAGTACGGCCGACGTCCGTTCGGACACGTCGTCGGCGAATCGCGCCCGTTCGCTCGCGTCCAGATCGACGCGGAAGAAGCCGTCGAGGAGGGCCCGCAGGTACATGCCCGATCCCCCGGCGAGGATCGGGATCTTCCCGCGTGCGATGATGTCCCTGACGGCCGCCGCGGCTGAGGAGGCGAAACGCTCGGCGTCGATCGTCTCTTCGAGCCCGATCAGGTCCAGCATGTGGTGAATGGCAGCGGAACGCTCCGCCGCGTCGGGCTTGGCCGTGCCGATGTCGATCGAGCGATAGACCTGCCGTGAATCGATCGAGACGATCTCGCCATCGAGCGTCGCGGCGAGTGAAACGGCGAGGGCGGTCTTCCCCGTTGCGGTCGCGCCCGCTATGACCGCCGCGTTCGGCATCAGTCCCCCTTCGGGGTGCGAAGAAAACGCTTTTCGAGATCGGATAGCGTCACGCGGAGCATCGTCGGTCGTCCGTGCGGACAGGTGTATGGAGCGTCCGTCGCGAAGAGACGGTCGGCGAGGCTCTGCATCTCTTCGGGCGCGAGGGCGTCGCCGGCCTTGACGGCGGCCTTGCACGCGTAGGTCCGGAGGAATCCCTCCACGCCCGACGAGCGCTCGGAGAAGATATCGCGGAGCAGCCGTCCCTCGTCCCAGTTCCGCACGCCGGCGGGGATGCCGCGGACGATGATCGATCGTCCGCCGAAGGATTCGGCTTCGAAGCCGAGCGACGGGAGAACGTCCGCGAGTTCCTCGAAACGCTCGAATTCCCCGGGGGTCAGGTCGATTGTCGCTGGAAACAGCAACGACTGGACGACGGGGCGGTTTCCCGAGATGTTCCGTTTCGCGTTGTTGTAGAGGATGCGTTCGTGCGCGGCGTGCTGATCGATGACGACCATCCCTCCCCGTATCTGGATCAAGATGAAACTGCGGTGCAGCTGCCAGTAGAGATGCGGCGCCGGATCGCCAGCGTCCCCCTCGCCGAAGAGGGAGGCCGGGCCGCCGTAGTCCCTGCCCTCCTCGCGGGCGGGGGTGGTGGGGAATGCGAAAACGTTCTGTGCGGTCCCGTTTCCACCCGCGTCGCGATGAAACTCGTCGATTTCGCCGGGGATGATGCCCCGGTAGACGGAATCGATGCGCTCGGAAAGGGAATCCCCGCCGCCGACTGCCTCGCGGATCGCTGACACCACGAGACGGTGAGCGCTTCTTTCGTCGCGGAAACGGATCTCGGCCTTCGTCGGGTGGACGTTGACGTCCACATCGCTTCCGGGAAGGTCGAGAAAAAGGAGCGTGACGGGGAATCGTCCCGCGGGGACGAGCGATTCGTAGGCCTGCCGGATCGCGTGGCTCAGCATCCGGTCGCGCACGTAGCGGCCGTTGACGAAGAGGTGCTGCGCGGTGCGGTTGCCGCGCGTGAAGGCCGGCAGCGACGTGTATCCGCGAGCAAACATCCGTCCGGAGGATTTCCCGAACGATCGCAACTGCTCGAAGACGGAGGCCCCGAAGACCAGTTCGACACGCTCGTCCGGCGAGGAGGCGGGATACGAGAGGATCTCCCTGCCGCCGTCCGACAAGGAGAAGGCAGTCTCCGGCGAGGCGAGGGCGAAGGCCTGCACCAGCGAGGAGATTCGTCGCGTCTCTGCCTGCCCGCTCGACATGAAGGTCCGCCTGGCGGGCAGGTTGAAGAAGAGGTCCCGCACCTCCACCGTGGTTCCCCGGTTCCTGACGAATGGCTCGTCGCGCTCCGGGACGCCAGCGCGCCATCGCCTCTCGCGGCCGACCTCCTCCTCCCCGCTCCGCGAACGGATGGTCAGCAGGCTGACGGCGCAGATGCTCGCCAGGGCCTCGCCGCGGAACCCGAGCGTCTCGAGTTCCTCGATGTCCTCGACAGTCGAGATCTTGCTCGTCGCGAAGCTCTCGATGGCCAGGGGCAGATCCGCCGAGGCGATGCCGGCGCCGTCATCCTCGACGCGTATCCTCGATCGCCCGCCCTCCTCGATGTCGATCCGGATGCGCGTCGCCCCGGCGTCGAGGGCGTTCTCCACCAGCTCCTTGACGACGCTCGCCGGTCTCTCGATCGCTTCCCCGGCCGCGATGCGGCTCGAGACGTCTGGACGTAGCTTCCTGATCGCAGGCACTGCGCACACTCCAAAATGTTCTATATTAATGCGTTACCGTGTCGCGCCGCGCGCGCCGCGTCGGCGCGCGCAGGAAGCGAGGATACCATACGGCACCTGTCGCGGCAACGGTGAATCGACGGGGAACGGGCGCGCGCACACTACAGGCGCTTGCGCGCCTCGTTGATCAGGTCGGCCGGCGTCTCGGCCGGGCCGGGGAAGAGGGCGTATCCGCTCGACGGGGCGAAATGGGCGGGGTCGAAGAGGCCCTTCGCGGAAAGCGACGAGACGATGAAATTCTTTATGCGTTCCTCGAGATAGCCCATCCGCTGGTAGCTCTCGATCGAGAGGATCCCGAAGAGGTCGTTCTCTATCCAGGAAAAGAAATCCGTCTTCCGTATGTGCTGGCGCACGCCGACGCTGATCTCGTTCACCACGCCGAGGGCGCCTTGATAATCGACATTGAACAGATCGCGCATACCGCTGATATTGAAGACGGTTACGACAAAGCCATGATGATATCGCGCGGCGCGCTCGATCTCCTCGCCGATGCGGGAGAGGAAAAGCTTCTGGTTGCTGCGAAGCAGGTCGCCGAATCCGACGAGGGGCGTTTCCTCGTCGACGAGGGTGTCCCCGGCCACGATCGGCGCGATCATCTCCCCTGCCCGGCCGAGGATGTCGATGTCATGGCCGCCGAAGATGGACGAATCGAGGGGGTTCGTCGGCATCTTGTCATAGGCGATGAAGACCGCCATGCGCTCCGGCGTCCTGAAGAGCGGGAAACCGATGAGAGAACGGTACAGGGGCGGTTTCTGGTACATGTCGACGTCGGTCGGAAGAAAGGAGATGCATGCGGGTTTCCACGTTGCGCGAACGTGCTTGAGCACCTCGTTGTCGTACTCTTCCCGTCGTTTCCGCTCGGATTCCTTCTCGGGGAAATTGTGCCTGGCCTTCTCGGTGCCTTCCGGCCCGGCGTAATGGAGAGATCCTTCCCTGGCCCCGATCAGGGAGCAGAGTATCTCCGGCAGCCGCCTGACGCGGGCGCGGAGATCGGTCGCGTGCATCAGTTCGGGCGGAAGCATCGCGAGCCGCTCGAGGCTTTTCATCCTCCGCGTCTGGCGCACCTCGTGGAGCTGGGAATAAACGAAGAAACCGACCTGGAACCGGAGGGTGTCCTTGATGCGCAGGAAGACCTGCAGCGTGTCCAGCGTCGAGAATTCGAGAACGATGACGCCGAGCGGCTCGTTGTGCCTGAGGGGGAGATAGATCGTCGTGATCCCGCCGTCGAGGGGCGTCAACTCGTTCGCGTCGCCCCGGTGCGCCTCGGTCATGATGATCTCCTCGTCGGCCGCGAAGGCCTTGGCGAGGCTCCCCTTGACGACATGGACACGCGGATGGCCGGCGCCGACGGCGACCTGCTGGTCGCTTCCGCCCAGTATGAGCCAGTCTCCCTCGTCGGTCGCCGTGTACACCGTCGCCGTATCGGCCCCCAGCGTGTCGGCGAGGAACCGGCACAGCAGGGTGAATTTCTCGTGGAAATCCCGCTCCTGGTGGAAGAGTGTCTCCAGGTAGTTGCGGATCAGGTATTCGACCTCCCTGATCCGTTCGTTGTCGAATCGGAGATGCTGATCGAGGATCGGCGCGATCTTGCCGGCGAGTGTCTCGATCACGCGGAGATCGTCCGTCCCCAGCACCTTCTCCCCCGCCACGGTGTTGACGTTCATGACGCCGAGAAGCCGTCCCTCGTGATCGAGCGGACAACTGATCGCGCTCAGGATGTTGGGACGCTCGCGGCCGTCGTGGTAGAGCACCGAATCCTCGACGTCATCGATGAGCCTGCTCGTCCCGATCTCCGCGGTTTTTCCGGCGATCCCCTCGCCGATCTTCTGCCGCGTGTTCTTGATCACGTCGGGACTCAGTCCGCTCGCGTAGCCGATGTAGAGCTCGCCGGTGCGGTCCGAATGGAGCATGATCGAGCCGCTCGACGCTCCCGCCGCCCTGACGGCGATCTCGAGAAGCCACTTCAGGAGACGTTCCCGGTCGGTGATCCTGTTGAGATACTCGAGCGCCTGTTCGAGGTGCATCGGCCACGGCGTCTCCTCGGAGGAGGCCTCCTGGCCGGATTCCTTCCTCTCCCCCGACGCGCCGCCGGTGGCGAGATAGTTTGCCGCTTCGCTCGGATTGACGATCTTCCGCCTGTCGTCTCGAAGCGCCTCGATCTCCGCCGCGTATTTCCTTCGGTTCTCGGAGACGATTATGTAGTCCGCCGCGCGGAACGTCTCGATGAAACGGTCGTCCGAAAAGGTGGGAATGCCGAGGATCTCGGCGATCTCTATCGCGACGGCGCGCGGATCGCCGTCGTACACGGCGATGATCCGGTACTCGGGGTTGCGGTGGAACTCGCCGATGATGTTCAGTTCGTCCAGACCGCCGCCCAGTATGGCGATTGTCGTCTTGCCGTCCACGTCTCTCACCCGCCCTGCAGGAACGCATTCGCAGCACTGTACGGAGACATATCAAGCAAGAGTCGAGCCAGATCGCCGGAACAAAGAGCCTCAACGACGCGTCTCGAGGGCGAGACGCCGCAGTTCGTCGAGGAGGCGGAGCGCGTCGATCGGGGTCACCCGGTCGGTATCGAGCGCCAGGAGACGGTCCCTGAGGGGGTCGGGGGCATCGAAGAGGGACGGCTGTCTCGCCGCGGCCGGGGCGTCGCCGGGGAGCTGCTCTCCCTCCTCGAGGGAATCGAGGATAGCCCCCGCGCGGCGGATGACCGATGCGGGAAGGCCGGCGAGTTGCGCGACGTGGATGCCGTAACTCCTGTCGCAGGCGCCTGGAACGATGCGGTAGAGGAAGATGATCCGGTTTCCCCACTCCTTCACGTCGACCCGCATGTTGTGGACCCCGGGGTAAAGGTCCGCCAGGCGGGTGAGCTCGTGGTAGTGCGTGGCGAAGAGGGTCTTTGGCCGTCGGCGTTCGTTTTCGATCAGGAATTCCGTGACGGCCCACGCGAGGCTGAGTCCGTCGAGCGTGCTCGTACCCCGCCCGACCTCGTCGAGAAGGACGAGGCTCCGCGACGTGCAGTTGTGGAGGATCTTCGCCGTCTCCCCCATCTCGACGAGGAAGGTGCTCTGTCCCTTCGCGAGGTTGTCGCTCGAGCCCACACGGGTGAAGACGCGGTCCATCAAGCCGATCTCGGCCCGGTCGGCCGGAACGAAGGATCCGGCGTGGGCGAGGATGGAGATGATTGCCGCCTGACGTATGAAGGTCGATTTCCCGCCCATGTTCGGTCCGGTGATGACGATGACCTGGCGTTCGTCAGGCCTGAGAACGAGGTCGTTCGGGATGAATTCGCGATCGACGAGCGCCTCGACGACCGGATGACGACCCCCGACGATGACGAGGTCGTTCGAGTCGTCGACGGCGGGGCGGCACCAGTGCCGTTCGATCGCGAGATCCGCCAGTCCGGCGAGGACGTCGAGTTTCGCGGACGCGGCGGCGATCCGTTGCAGGGTCGCCGATTCCGCCGCGATCCGGCGGCAGATCCCGGCGAAGATCGTTTTCTCCAGCTCGACGCGCCTGGCTTCCGCCAAGAGGATGGACTGCTCCCGCTCCTTGAGCTCGGCCGTGACGTATCGCTGCGAGGCGACGAGCGTCTGGCGCGCCGCGTAGTTTCCGGGCACCTTGTCGGCATGGGCGCGGGAGACCTCGATATAGTATCCGAAGACCCTGTTGAAGCCGACCTTGAGGGAGGAGATCCCCGTCCGCTTTCGCTCGGATTCCTGGAGCGCGGCGACCCATCGTTTTCCGCCCTCCGAGTCGTCGATGAGACGGTCGAGCCGTTCGTCGAACCCGCGCCTGACGACGCCGCCGTCGCGCAGGTGGGGCGGTGAGCCGGGCTCGATCGATCGCCGGATCAATTCGTATGAGCCGGTCTCGAGACGCAGGTCGGAGGCGGCGTCGAGGACGATCGCCGTGTCGATACCGCGAACGGCATCGGCGATCTGCGGTGCCCGGCCGAGCGCGTCGGAGAGCGCGAGCAGCTCGCGGGGCCCTGCCTTTTCAGCGCTGATGCGCGCGAGAAGCCGCTCGACGTCGGGAAACCCGCCCAGCGCGCCGCGGAGCGCGCGGAGGGCGATCTGGTCGGAGACGAGCGCGTCGATGCCCGCGAGACGGGCCTCGATCGCCGCGATCGCCCGGGATGGGTGCCTGAGCCAGGATCTGAGGACCCGCGCCCCGGGGGCTGTCAGCGTCCGGTCGACGTGGTAAACGAGAGTCGATTCGACCGCGCCGCCGCGGATCGGATCGAAGAGCTCGAGGTTGCGGAGCGTCTCCGCGTCGAGGAAGAGGGTGTCGCTCGTCGCGAACCGGCGGAGACCCGTGATATGCTTCAACCCCGAGCCGCGCAGCTCGCCCACCCATCCGAGGAGCGCTCCTGCCGCCGCGGCGGCGAGCGGTTCGTCGTCGATGCCGAAGCAGACGAGGTTTTCCACGGCGAAATGCTCGAGGAGGACCCGTCTCCCCTCCTCGGCGCCGAAACGCCAGTCGTCGATCTCGCGGAACGAGCAGTCTCCGTCGCCCGTCGAGAGAAGGCGCTTCGCCTCCTCCCCGCCCCGGGGCACGACCGCCTCCCGGAACCGGTAGCCCGCGAGGATGTTCTCCGCGGCCGCCAGGGTGTTTTCGCCCGCGTCGAATTCCCCCGTCGAGAGGTCGAGCATGGCGAACCCGCATCGCTCGCGCACGACGACGGCGGCGGCGACGAAGTTGTTCTCGCGCTCGTCGAGCGTCGACGGCGAGAGCGTGGTGCCCGGCGTGACGACGTCGACCACCTCGCGCCTGACGAGCTTCTTTCCGGCCGTGGGCTGTTCGACCTGGTCGCAGACGACGACCGTTTTGCCCGCGCCGAGAAGGCGCGAGATGTACGTCTCCGCGGCGTGTACGGGAACGCCGGCGAGGGGGACGGGATTCTCGCTGTCTCGGTCGCGGGAGGTCAAGGCTATGTTGAGGATGCGGGATATCTCGCGGGCGTCGTCTTCGAACGTCTCGTAGAAGTCCCCGACCTGGAAGAACAGGATCGCGTCCGGGTGGCGTTTCTTCACCTCCCGGTACTGGACCATCAGCGGTGTCTGCCTGGATGCCATCTATCCCAGCGGTAGAATCTTGCTCGAGTAACCGGTCTCGTTCTTTATGCGCGCTGCGGCGGCCTCGGCCTCTTCCCGCGTCCCGTATCGGCCGACACGGATCCGGTGCCAGGTCCTTCCGCCGCGCTCGATCCGTTCGATGCGCAACCCGTCGATGAGATCGCGGAGTTCGGCGGCGAACCGTTCCGCGTTCTCCTGCTCGGAGAACGCCCCGAGCTGTATGGTGAATCCGACGCCCGGGAGATCCTCTGAACCGTCGGAAAACGCGTTGGTGGTCGTCTTTTCACGCCGGCCGGCCCGTTCGCCCCCGGATCCGGCGTAACCGATCATCTGTATCTTCTCCCTCGCCTTCGGGGCCTCGAGCGACCTGGGGAACTGCGTCAGTATCGTGTTGTACACGTCGAGCGCCTTCTCGCGTTCGCCGAGTATCTCGTAGCACTCCCCGAGACGGAAGCCCGCGAAGGGGTAGGATCTGCTGCTCGCAACCGTCTCGTACCGTTCGACGGCATCGGCGATACGGCCTTCCAGCATGTCGATCTCGGCGCGGGTGAGATAGCTCCAGTAGAGAAACGGGCCCCGGTCGATCGTTTCGAGATCCCTCCGAGCACGCGAGAGATCGCCGAGACGTTTCCAGCAGAGCGCGCGGAAATAGACGCCTTCGAGTCTGTCGCCGCCGTTTCCGCCCGCCGGAAGCTCCGAGAGGATCCTCGCCGCCTCGCGGTATTCTCCCGACGCGTACCTGATCTTGCCGATCGCGACTCGAGCCCGGAGCGCCTCGCGAGGGCGTCCCTCCTCGATGACACGCTCGTAGAGCGCGATCGTCCGGGCCGGATCGGTCTCGAGATCGGCGAGAAGCAGCAATCCCTCGGAGCGCGAGTTTCCGCCGAGCCCGCCGATCTCGTCGAGGAGCTCCATGCGTGCCTGCTCGTATCGCTTCCCGGCGACGAGTTGCCTGATGCGCCTGACGCTCGCATCGGCGTCCATCGCGGCCAGGAACGCGAGAATCGCCGCCGCCGCCGCGACCCGTCTATGCCATGTCGTCGTCTTCATGTCTCACGAAGGTGCCGATGCCGGAACAGGCGGTGCAATACGTGTGGGGGACGCTCGCGAAGGCACCGCAGGACGCGCAACGCCATTCGATCGGAGACCGCACCGCGCCGTTCAGGCCGGCGAGCAGCGCGCGGAGATCCGACGTTCTGCCCGAGTCGAGATAGAGAAGGGCGAGACGCGTGCCCGCGACGGGATCCCTGGCGACATCGGGATCGTCCTCGATGATGCGGATCGCCTCGTCGGCCTCCCCCTTCTTCTCCCTGAAGGCCGCGAGAGCCGCGACGATCCCCGGATGTCCCGGATGTCTCGACACGAGATCCTGGAGGACCTTTCCGAACTCCTCGAACCGTCCCGAATCGAAGAGCGCCTTCTCGAGGAGGGGGAGAATCTCGCGGAAGGATCCCGGGTCGACGCGGAGAAGGATCTTCCAGGCGTCGATCGCGCCTCTCGTGTCCCCTGCCTCGAGCGCGATACGGCCGGCGATCCAGAGCGCCGGAACGCTCTCGCCGAACTCGCGGCGAGCACGGTCCACGAGGCGGCGGGCCTCGTCGGCGTCTCCGGCCGCCGCTCTCTCCGACGCGACGGCCGCGAGGTATCCCGCGCGCGCCTTCCGGTCGATCGACGGGTCGGTCTTCGCGAGCTCTCGCAACATGGCGAATGCCCGGTCGTGGTTTCCCGCGCGGTGGCAGGCGGCATGGAGCGCCCTGACGATCTCCGGATCCTTCCGGCGCTTCATGACGGCCTCGAGCGTCTGGACCGCCCGATCGAGTTTCCCGAGCGCGGCGAGGTCCTCGGCGATCGCGATCTGCACCGCCTTCTCCTCCTCGAAGACGAGATCGCGGCGCACGGCCAGCCCGCGATGTATCTGCAGCGCCTTGTCGGGCTGACGGCGCTCCCTCAAGAGATTTCCGAGCTGGAGATACGCGTCCGGATCGGTCTCGCCGTTCCTGACCGCCCGCGTCAGAAGATTCAGCGCATCGCCCCGCCGGCCGTCGATGAGGGCGTAGAGCGCCTCGACGTAGGGCGATCGGCGCTTTGTGCGTCTCCGTCGCCCCTGGACGAACAGAACGGTCGCGAGAACGACCGTCGCCGCGCACAACATGACGAAGAGTATCTGTTGCAGGGTCATCTCGAGCCCGTCTTTCCGCGGCCTACATCACGCCGTCGTCTTCCGGCCCGGCCGCCTCCTCGATCGGTATGTTCCTGAGATCCGCGATCTCCTCCTCGAGACGAGCGATCGCCCGCTTCGACTGTCCCAGCCGGACGAGCAACTGCGCCTCTCGCACCCAGGCGCCGATCGCCCAGACGATCATTCCGCTCACGAAGGAGACGAACATGACGAAATTGACCTCGACGGAATATTCCTTGTCGACGAGAGGCCAGATCTGGAACTTGAAGTCGATCGGTTTGTGCGCGTTCGCCATGAAGAATGACATCAGGACGATCGCGCCGATCAGCACGACGACACCGCGGAAGATCCACATGGCCTGCTACCTCCCGGCCGCAACCTCGCCGATCAGCGTGAAGTTGCGAAGCCTGCCCGGTTTCACCCTGGCGAAGTCCCCGACGCGCAGCCCTTCCGCGGGAACGAGGACGTTTCGGAAATGCACCGTTCTTCCTTTGAGATATCGAGTTTCGCCTTTTTCCACCGAAGCGTCAAGAAGGATTTCGGTCTCCGTCCCGACGAGTCCGGCGAGGATCTCGCCCCGGATGCGCCGGACGGATTCGTTGAGCTCGGCGAGACGCTCGCGTTTCTCGCCGTCTGGAACGTCGTCGACCATGTCGGCCGCCGCCGTCCCCGCACGCGGGGAATACCGGAACGTGAAGGCGGCGTCGAACCTGACCTGTTCGACGATATCGAGGGTCTCCTCGAAATCGCCGCGCGTCTCCGTCGGGAAACCGACGATGACGTCGGTGGTGAAGGCGATGTCGGGACGGATGCGCCGGCCCTCCTCGACGATGGCGAGGTAGTCGCTTCGCCGGTACCCCCGATTCATGAGTTCGAGCAGCCTGTCGCTTCCCGCCTGGAAGGGAAGATGCAGGTGCGGACAGACGCGCGGATCGTTCGCCATCAGCTCGAAGATCCGCCGATCGACGTCACGCGGATGCGTCGTGAGGAACCTGATGCGCGGAACGTCGGTTTCCCGCAGGATCCGGGCGATGAGGCCCGGGAAATCGACGCCGTCCCTGTCGTACGCCATGACGTTCTGGCCGAGCAGCGTCACCTCGCGCGCCCCGCTTTGCGCGAGCGAGACGACCTCGTGGACGACCGTTTCCGGGCTCTTGCTGCGGACGGGCCCCCGGAGATAGGGCACGATGCAGTAGGTGCAGAAGTTCTCGCAACCCCGCGTGATCGAGAGATAGCGCGTGACGCGCTCCTCCCCGGTGGACCCGGGCAGCCTGTAGGTGACGCCGTGGTCACGTTCGAGGAGCGCGAAGGTCCCGCCGCCGGACAGCGCCTCCTCGACCGCCCCCGCGAGACGGTCGTAGGCGTCCGGTCCGGCGACGATGCGGATGCGCGGTTCGATCTCGAAGAGTTCCGTGCCGATGCGCCGGGCCATGCAGCCGCAGACCGCGATCACGGCGTTCCCGTGCCTCGCGAGATCGTGCAGCCGTCCGATCGCCCTCGTCTCGGCATGTTCGCGCACGCTGCATGTGTTGACGACGATCACATCGGCGGATTCCGGCCCGGCCGCGCGCTTCCAGCCCCTGCCCGAGAAGATCGCCTCGATCACCTCGGTGTCGTAGGCGTTCATCTGGCAGCCGTAGCTCTCGTACCAGACCTCGGGCGCGCTCATCGCCTCCGTTCCTTCCCGCCGATGCCCGCCTCGGCCTGCCCGCCGAGAATGCGCCCGTAGAGCCTTCCCCTGGAATAGTGGGTGACGAGAACCGGCGCGAGCGCTCCGATCCGTCCCCGGTCGCGCGGGACGGAGATCTCGACGTAGTTGCCGGTAACCGCCCTCGCGAAGCGCGAGAAACGGTGCGCCGGCCCCTGCACGAGCGCCGATTCGACGGTGCCGACCCGTTCGCGCATGAAGGAGAGGCGTTTCCGCCCGCCGAGACGGATGAGCTTTCCGCTCCGGGATTTCCGTATCGCCGGGTCGACCTGTCCGGGCATCGACGCCGCCGGCGTCCCCGGGCGCCGCGAATATCCGAAGACGTGGAAGTAGTCGACGGGCAGGTCTGAAAGGAAGGCGTACGTGCGCCGGAAGCTCTCGTCCGTCTCGCCGGGGAATCCGACGATCACGTCCGTGCCGACGGCGATCGATGCGTTTCGTTCCTTGATCGCCTCGATCCCCCGGCGGAAGCGCCCGGTATCGTAGGTGCGTTTCATCGCCTCGAGTATCCGGTCGTCGCCGCTCTGAAGGGGGATGTGCAGATGCGAGGCGATCCGGTCGGAACCGGCGACGATGTCGAGAAGGTCCGGCGTGACCTCGGTCGGCTCGATGCTGCTCAGGCGGAATCTCACGCATGGGACGCGGTCTAGCAACCGTCGGAGCAGACGAGCGAGATCGGTTTGCTCCGGGAGATCCGTGCCGTACCGGCCGATGTGTATTCCGGTGAGCACGATCTCGCCGTAGCCGCCGTCCGCGAGCAATCGGACCTGCTCGAGCACGGCGGCCTGGCCGACGCTGCGATGCGGGCCGCGCGCCCGCGGGATGATGCAGTAGGAGCAGGAGGCGTCGCACCCCTCCTGGATCTTGACGAACGCTCGCGAGTGGCCGTGGAATCTCGTGATGAACACCGGTTCGAGGCCCGCCGACCGGTCGACCGTCTCGCGTATGTCCGCGTCGTCGCCCGCCTCGACGATGCGCTCCATGACGAGGTGGAGCGACGCCTTGCCGGCGTTGCCGACGACGAGATCGACCTCGTCGAGACGCTCGAGCGATTCGGGTTCGGTCTCCGCGAGGCACCCGGTGGCGATGATGAAGGCTCCCGGCGAGACGCGGCGCGCCCGACGGACAAGATTCCTCGTTCGCGCATCCGTCTTCCCGGTGACGGTGCATGAATTGATGATGTAGAACTCGGCGCCCTCCTCGAACCTGCGGAACACCCACCCCGCCTTCTCGAGCGACTCCCGGACGCACTCCGTCTCGTACTGGTTGAGCTTGCAACCGAGCGTCGCGACAGCGAATGTTCGCGATCTTCGTTCGCTCATGGCTTCCCGATAAGGAATGAGGGTGGAACCCCCACCCTCACTCCGGCAGATGACTGTGCGATCGCGACGGTCCGTCAGGACTTGTCGTCGTCCTCCCCGGCTCCGTCTTCCGCGTCCGCTTCCTCGTCCTCGTCGACGATCTCCTCGTCGGATGCGGCCTCGACGTTCGACTCCTCAACATCGTAATCGTCGTCGAAGTCGATGTCGTCGTCCTCCGAGGCGACGCCACCCCCGGCGGGGGCCTCCTCCTCCGGCGGGAGTTCCCGTTTCGGGAACCGGCCGGCGAATTCGGCGGCCTCCTCGGGTCCGCGCGACTCGAGCCACGCGTTGACGCTGAGGACGATCCGCTTGTTCTGCGGATCCATCTTGATGACCTTGAGCGGAAGCTTCGCCCCCGGCTCGAAGTGTTCCGTCGGCTTCTTCAGGTTGTCGATGCCGAGATGCGACAGGGGCACGAAACCCTCGACGTCGTTGCGGAGCTCCACGACGCAGCCGCGGTCGAGGATGCGGGAGATCGTCCCGTCGACCTCGGTGCCGATGCCGTACTCCTTGGCCAGGGCCGACCACGGATTCTCGCGGGTCTGCTTCATGCCGAGGCTGATACGCCGCTTGTCGCTGTCGATATCGAGAACGACGACCTCGATGTCGTCACCCTTGCGCACCATTTCCGACGGGTGGCGGATGCGCTTGGCCCAGGACATGTCCGAGATGTGCACGAGGCCGTCTATGCCGTCCTCGATCTCGACGAAGGCGCCGAAATTGGTGAGGTTCCGGACCTTGCCCTTCAGGCGTGTGCCGGGAGGGTACTTGCCCTCGAGCTGCTTCCACGGATCGGGCTCGAGCTGCTTGAGTCCGAGGGAGATCTTCTCGTGCTCCTTGTCCACGTTCAAGACGACCGCCTCGACCGTGTCGCCGATCGCGACGATCTTCGACGGGTGCTTGACGTGGCGCGTCCAGGACATCTCCGAGATGTGGATGAGTCCCTCGACGCCCTTCTCCAGCTCGACGAAGGCGCCGTAATCGGTGATCGAGACGACCTTGCCCCGGATCGTGTTGCCGACCGGGTAGCGCTCGTCGACGCCCTCCCACGGGTACGGGGTAAGCTGCTTGAGGCCCAGCGAGATCCGCTCGCGTTCCGGATCGAAATCGAGGATCTTGACGCTCAGCTTGTCGCCGATCGCCACGACCTCGGAGGGATGGCTCACGCGGCCCCAGGTGAGGTCGGTGAGGTGCAGCAGGCCGTCGATGCCGCCGAGATCGACGAATGCGCCGAAGTCGGTAATGTTCTTCACGACGCCCTCGCGCGTCTCGCCCACCTGCAGCTCGGCCAGCAGCTTCTTCTTCTTCTTCTCCCGCTCCTCCTCGAGGACCACGCGGCGCGATACGACGATGTTGCGGCGCCGCTTGTTCAGCTTGATGATCTTGGCCTCGAGTTCCTCGCCGATCAGCTCGTCGAGGTTCGGAACCTGCCTGAGAGCGATCTGCGAACCGGGCAGGAAGGCGTCGACGCCGAGCAGCTTGACGACGAGCCCGCCCTTGATGCGGCGGTCGACCTTCGTGGTGACGACCCGCATCTGGTCGTAGGATTCCTTGATCGTATCCCACGCCTTCAGGAAGTCGGCCTTCTCCTTGGAGAGCACGATCAGGCCGTCCTGGTTCTCCATCTTCTCGAGGAACACGTCGAAGACGTCACCGGGCTTGACTTCCTCGCAATTCACGAACTCGTTGTAGGGAATCGTCCCCTCGCTCTTGAATCCGACGTCGAGGATGACTTCCTTGTCGTTCACGGCGTAGACGGTGCCGCTGACGATCTTGCCTTCGCGAAGCGTATCGGCCTTCTCGGTGATCTCCTTGTACATCGTCTCCCAGTCCTCGTCCATCCTGCCGTCTTCGTCGAGTTCCTCGGCCGGGACCGGTTCGAACATGTCGAGGTACGAGCCGGACGTGCCGGCTTTCGTCGACGTGCTGCCCTCGCTTTCGCCTGTTTTCCCGAGATCCTCGGGGCCCTGTTCCTGCGTTGAGAATGTTTCGTCCGTCATCTGACGTTCTCCCCTTTCTGAAAGGAATGTAAAACGGTCTATTATGATATGACGTCAGCGGTTTTACCGCAAGGGAAATCCCCTCGTTCCGTCACTCGCCGGAAAGGCGCGAAAGACGGTCGAGGACCTCCTCGATGATCCAGTCCGGAGTGGAGGTGCCGGTGGCGAGGCCGACGATCCGCCGGCCCGCGAACCAGGAGGGATCGATCTCGTCCGCCGTCTCGATAAATTCAGTGGGCACACCGAGATCGACGCACATGCGATAGAGCCGCTTGGTATTCGAACTGCTTCGACCGCCGACGACCAGCATCAGGTCGACCTTGCCCGCGAGGCGCTTCGTGGCCTCGCGACGGAGGACGGTCGCCTGGCAGATCGTGTCGTAGACGCGCAGATCCCGCACCCGTTCGCGGAGGGCCTCCGTGATCGCCATCGCCTTCTCGCGTGCGAATGTCGTCTGGATGACCACTCCCGCCCGCTCGTAGGGACCGACGTCCGCGGCGGCGGATTCGTCGTCGAGGATCACGGCGTCTTCACCCGCCCGTCCCGCGATCCCCTGGACCTCGGGGTGACGCGCGTCGCCGATGATGATGACCGGTACGCCCTCCTCGTGCAGGCGGCGGACGTAGTTCTGGCTCCGGAGGACGAAGGGGCAGGTGGTGTCGATGAGCCCGATTCCACGGCGTCCGGCTTCCTCGACGAGAGCCGGATCGACGCCGTGCGCCCGGATGACGAGCACGCCGTCCTCCCCCACCTCGTCGAGCGAACGGACCGGAACGAGCCCCCGGTTCCGCAGCCGCTCGACGGCCTGGGGATTGTGGATGACGTCGCCGATCGTGCAGATCTCCCCGCCTCCGGCCTCGAGGCCCTCGTCGATCAGCCTCATCGCGCGCTTCACGCCGAAGCAGTACCCGGTATGCTCGGAGCGTATGATCTCAAGCCGTCGCGTCATCTCGCAACATCCCGATCTCCTCCTGCACCATTCTCGCGAAGGTGGCGTACGCCTGCTTGCGGTCTTCCGGTTCCCAGCCTGGCGGAATGCGCACGGGCGGGCCGATGCGCACCTCGAGCCGTCGCCGGCGGGCGATGCACGCTCGGAGGGCGTTCGTCCCGGTCACGTAGACCGGCACGACCGGAACGCGCGACTTGATGGCGATCATGCCGAGGCCGCTCTTCACCGTGCCGAGCCGTCCCGTGCGCGAGCGCGTTCCCTCGGGAAACATCAGGGCGGATTCCCCCGAAGCGAGGAGTTCGAGGATGCGCTGGAGCGCCCGCCTGTCGAACCCGTCGCGATCGATCTCGATGGCGTGGTACGTGCGGATAAGCCAGGCGAACAGACGGTTGCTGAACAGCTCCTTCTTCGCGACGAACCACGTTTCCCGGTCGAGCGCGCACCCGACGACGGGCGGATCGGCGTACGAGATGTGATTGCATGCGAACAGGTAGTGTTCACGCCACCGCAGGTTCTCCGCGCCGACGATGCGGAGTCCGAAGAGAACTCTGGCGATCGTCCTGACGAGCATCTGCGAGAGGCGGAAGTACACCCGCATGCGGGCGTTCCGGTTGCGTTTGCCTGAAGGAACGGCCAGGGCATCGAGCCGCTCCGCCTCCATCCGGGCCTCCTCCTCGATCATCGCGACCTGTTCGTCGATCGTCACCCGGGAGGTGTCCACGACGATCGCGCCCGCCGGCTGCACGAGCGGACTGTGCTCCCGTCCCGAGTCGATGCGGTCGCGAGACGCGAGGTTCTCCCGCACGGAATCGAGATCGCCATCCAGCCCGAGGTACCGGTTCTGATTGAGCCGCCTGCTCGCCCTGGCGTCCATGTCGGCAACGAGGTAGACCTTGAGGTGCGCCCACGGGAACACGGTCGACCCGGTGTCGCGTCCCTCTGCCACGACGCCTCCCCGCCTGCCGATCGCGCGTTGCAGACGGACCATTTCGCGCCTGACGCCCGCATGACGGCTCACCGGCGAGACGTTCCGGGAAACCGCCGGTCCGCGGATCGCCTTCTCGACGTTCTCCCCGTCGAGGTGGCATGCCGGGGCGCCGTCGACGGTCCTGAACTCGATCGTCGATTCCCGCGCGGCGGCGGTCGCCGCGTCCGCGTCTCCGGGATCGCCGCCGCGCCTCTCGAGGGCGAGCGTGACCGCCCGGTACATCGCTCCCGTGTCGAGATAGACGAGTCCGAGCCGTTTGGCGAGAAGGCGCGCCGTCGTGCTCTTCCCCGAACCGGCCGGGCCGTCGAGGGTGATGATCATGCGCCGGATGATGCCGTTGCCGTCTTCCCGCATCGTCGTCCTGCCTCCATCGGCCGGCGACCCTTCGCCCGCCGGTGGTAGTATCCCGCCCGCGTTCAGAGGACCTCGCGGAGAACGTCGACGAAGCGCCGGTTCTCGTAGGGAGTGCCGACGGAGACGCGGATCGTCTCCTCGCCGAGGCCGTAGGGTTTCATCGGCCGGACGATGATGCCGCGGTCGAGGAGCGCGTCGGCGAGACCGGACGTGCCCGCCGGAGGGAACGCGAGGATGAAATTCGTCTGCGACGGCGGCACCTCGAATCCGAGCTTCTCCATCTCCGCGGTGAGGAATTCGAGTTCGCGCCTGTTCTCCTCGACGATCTCGCGCACCTTGTCGGCGTTCGCGATCGCCGCACGCGCGGCCGCCTGCGCGATCCTGTTGACGTTGAAGGGCTGCCTGATGCGATGCATGCATTCCACGAAGCCCGGGTCGGCGACCGCATACCCGATACGGAGACCCGAGAGCGAGTATATCTTCGAGAAGGTTCTCGTGACGACGATGTTCGGATGGTCGGTTATCATGGCGATCGTGTCGGGGTAGTCGTCGGCCGTGACGTATTCGAAGTAGGCCTCGTCGAAAACGATGATCGTCTCCTCCCGGACGGTGTTCATGAAGCGCTCGACGTCGTTCCGGCCGATGTAGGTCGACGTGGGGTTGTTGGGATTGCAGATGAAGACCATCCGCGTATTCTGGGTCATCGCCTCTCGAACGGCCTGGAGATCGATCGTGTGGTTCTCGAGGGGCACCTCGACGGCTTTCGCCGCCGAGAGCTGGGCGACGATCGGGTAGACGAGGAAACTCGGGTAGGGATAGACGATCTCGTCCCCTGGTCCCACGAATGCCCGGGCCATCAGGTCGAGGATCTCGTTCGAGCCGTTGCCGACGAAGATACGCTCCGGTTCGACGCCGAGATGGGCGGCGATGTCGTGGACGAGGTAATAGGACCCCGAGTTCGGGTACCGGTTGAGCTGGGCGATCTCCTCGACGATCGCCAGGCGGATCGCCTCGATCGGCTCGTTCGGGTTCTCGTTCGACGCGAGCTTGAGGATCTCTCCTTCGATATTCCGTTCGCGTCTGAGCTCCTCGACCGGCTTGCCGGGGATGTAGGGCCTGACGTTCCTCAGGTGCGGCAGCAGCAGATCCCTGAAATCCATGCGGTCATCTCCTCCTCCTCACCGCAGGCCGGTGAGGTCCCTGAGTTTCTTCTCCTCCTCGGCGGTCAGCGGCCTGATCGCACCCGAGGCCACGTCCTCGAACGCGAGATCGGCGATCGTCGACCGGTGCAGCCTCTTCACGGCGTGTCCGACGGCGGCGAACATCCGTCTCACCTGGCGCTTCTTTCCTTCGCTGATCGTCACTTCCAGCTCGCTTTCGCCGCCGCCGCGCGAGATCACCGTCACCCGGCACGGCATCGTCACGAGCTCTCTCGTTCTGACGCCCGCGGCGACGGAAGCGACCGATTCGTCGTTTATGTCGCCCTCGACGACCACGCGGTAGGTCTTCTCGACCTTGTATCGCGGGTGGGTGAGCCGGTGCGTCAACTCCCCGTCGTTGGTCAACAGGATGACGCCCGAGGTCTCCTTGTCGAGCCGCCCGACGGGAAAGACGCGCGCCGTCCATCCGGCCTCGCGCGCGATATCGATCACGGTCGCGCGCCCGTGCGTGTCCTCGACGGTGCTGAGGACGCCTGTCGGCTTGTTGAGGACGAGGACGACCGTCGATTCCCCGATTTCGACTCGCGTGCCGTCGACGGTGACGAGGTCCCGTTCCGGATCGACCGTGTCTCCGAGTCCCTCGACCGCACGGCCGTTCACGGTGACCCGTCCGTGCCTGATCAGCTCCTCGCAGGAGCGGCGGGAGCCGAGTCCCGCCGATGCGAGAAAGCGGTTGATCCTGACAGGTCCACTCATGCCGTCTCCGTCTCTCCGCCACCTCCCCGGGGTGCGCCGCGGTCGGCGTCCGCCGGATCGTTTTCCTCGCCTTCCGGCGCGGCACCCTCCGCCTCTGGCGCCGGGATGAGATCGATCCTCTCGATCTCCTTCTCCAGTTCCTCGAGGGCCGGCAGATCCCTGAAATCCTTGAGCCCGAGATACTCGAGGAACTTCCTCGTCGTCGAATAGAGGTAGGGACGGCCGACGCCCTCGCCCCGTCCGGTGATCGTGATCAACTCGCGCTCGACGAGAGTCGATATCACGCCGTCGCAGTTCACTCCCCGGATCTCCTCGATCTGCACCCTGCTCAACGGCTGCTTGTACGCGACGATCGCGAGCGTCTCGAGCGCCGGCTGCGAAAGGCGCATCTTGCGCCTTGCGCGGAAGAGATTGCCGACGATCCCGGCGTACTCGGGAAGCGTCGTGAGCTGGTATCCCCCCGCGACCTCGACGATTCCGAAGCTGCGGGAGCTGCCCCGGTACCAGCGCTCGAGCGCGCCGATGGCCTCCCGGATATCCTTCGTCGGGGTATCGCCCGTGATGGCGGAAATCCGCGCCGCCGGAAGCGGCGCGTCCGAGGCGAAGAGCAGCGCCTCGATATCGCGTTCGAGACGGCTGGTCGGCATCGGATCGCCGGTGTTATCCCTCGTCATCCCGTGTCTCCTCCCCGGGGCCTGGCCGAGGCGCATCGCCGGGCCGATACAACCAGATGCCGCCGCCCCGATCCATCTGCCGCGCGACGACCTCGCCGAGACGAACCATCTCGAGCAGGGCGAGGAAGGTCACGATGATCTCGATCCGCGTCGTTCCGCGCCCGAAGAGCTCGCTGAAGAGAAGCTCCGATCCTTCCCGGATCCGGCGTCCGATCGCCTCGCGCTTTTCCTCGATCGTCCAGCTCTCCTTCTCGATCCTGAACGGGGTCTGCTTCCGCAGATCGTCCATGACCTTCCGGAAGGCCTCGATCAGGTCGAAGAGGGAGACGGAGAGTTCCGGCGGTTCCCCCGAGACATCCTCGGGCGGATCCGCCGGCGGGCGCGTGAAGACGAGTCGCCGGTCCTCCTCCATCTCCTTGAAATTTTTCGCGGCCTCCTTGAATCTCTTGTATTCCAGGAGATTCCTGACGAGTTCCTCCCGCGGGTCCTCTTCCTCCTCCTCGCCGACCGGCCGGCGGGGAAGCAGCATCTGCGCCTTGATGCGCATCAGGGTGGCCGCCATCACGAAGAACTCCCCCGCCACCTCGAGCTGGAGTTCCTGCATGATCTCGATATAGGAGAGATACTCGCGCGTAATGTGCGAGATATTGATGTCGTACACATTGATCTTGTCCCTGCGGATCAGGTGCAGGAGCAGATCGAGCGGCCCTTCGAACTGGGTGAGGCGAACGTGGTAACTCATTACGAATATATACCTTCCAGGCGTTTTTCGTGGGCCGGCTGCCTCGACGCCGCACGGACGCATTATGCTACGAAAAACGGGGTTTCATGTCAACTCTTTCGGTCCCCGGGACGCCGTCCTATCCCCGCGGATGGAAGGTGCGGTGGACCTCGAGCAGGTAGTCCATGTCGAGTCGCGTGTATATCTGCGTCGTCGCGATGCTCGCATGGCCGAGCAGTTCCTGGACGGCCCGGAGATCCGCCCCGCCTTCGATGAGATGCGTGGCGAATGAATGCCGAAGGGTGTGCGGCGTCGTCTCGGCCGGCAACCCCGCCTCGACGGCGTATTTCTTCAGCATCTTCCAGAAGGAGACGCGGGAGAGGCGGCCGCCTCGGTAGTTGAGGAAGACGTACGGCGTCGGCGTGCGCAGCAACGACGGCCGGGATTCGGCGAGGTATCGCCCGAGGGCCTCGAACGCCCGGCGGCCGACCGGCACGATCCGCTCCCGTCCCCCCTTGCCCCGGATGCGTACGAGACGCTGCTCGGTGTCGATGCGTTCGAGGGTGAGGCCGCAGAGCTCTGACACCCGCATCCCCGTCGAGTAATCGGTCTCGAGGAGCGCGCGGTCACGCAGGCCGAGAACGTCCTCTCCCGGCCGATCGAGCAGCTGCGCCGTCTCTTCCTGCGTGAGAACGAATGGGATGCGCCGCCGGCCCCTCGGCGACGCGATTTCCGCCGTCTCGAGACGGTCGATGACGCCCTCGACGTAGAGGAACCGGTGAAATCCCCGGATCGCCGAGATGATCCTCGATTTCGTCGCGCCGCTGAGCGCCGCGTCGAGCCCGGCGATGTACCGGAGGGTCGAATCGAGATCGATACCGGACGGGCCGTCGAGGCCGCGTGACCTCATGTAGGCCGCGTACCGGGCGAGATCGCCGCCGTAGGCCTCGACGGTCAGGCAACTCAGTCCCCGCTCCGCGGCGAGATGATCGAGGTAGAGATCGACGAGGCGGGCGATCGGCGCGCCGCCTCCCTCAGGAGAGGTGCTCATGGACCCTCCTCGCCGTTCGCGGTCCGATGCCGGGCACCGCTGCGATCTCCTCGACCGTCGCCTCGCGGAGCCGCTCGACGCTCCCGAAGGCGATGAGAAGCTGGATCCTTCGCGTTTCGCCGATACCGGGGATCCCGTCGATCTCGCTCGTCACCAGGCGCTTGCCGCGGAGACGACGGTGGTATTCCACCGCGAACCGGTGGGCTTCGTCGCGCGCCCGCTGAAGCAGGCGCAGCACGGGCGAGCGCCGCGACAGCCTGATCGGCTTCTTTTCCCCCTCCAGGAAGATCTCCTCGCGCTTCTTCGCGAGCGAGACGACGGGGATGTTCGTCACCTCCGCCCGGTCCATCCCCCGTCTCGCCGCGGCGAGCTGTCCCGTTCCTCCGTCGACGAGCAGCAGGTCGGGCGTGCGGTCCCTCGTCTCCTTCAGCCGGTGGAGACGCCGGTAGACGACCTCCTCCATCATCGCGAGATCGTCGCTCGCCTCGACCGTCCTGATCCGGAAGCGGCGGTATCCCGAACGGCTCGCGCGCCCCTTCACGAAGGTCACCATCGAACCGACCGCGTCGCTGCCCTGGATCGTCGAGATGTCGAAGGCCTCGATGCGCTCGGGTTCACGGGGCAGGCCGAGCGCGGTGCGGACCTCGCGAAGGAGCGCGGCCGATTCCGTTCTCGCGGGCGGCAGCAGCTTCAGGGCCGCATTGCTCGCGGCGAGGCCGACGAGGCGGGCGGACCCGCCGCGCTTCGGCGTATGCACGACGACCCGTCTCTCCACCCGTTTGGAGAGGAACCGTTCGACGATCCCGCCGTCGGCCAGGTCGCCGTCGACGAGGATCCGCGGCGGAATGTCAGTCGACCGGCGGTAGTAGTGCGTCACGAACGCCTCGCGCACCTCGGCGTCCCCGGCCGCGGCATCAGCGGAGAACAGGAAGGCCTCCGATCCGAGCAACCGGCCCTCGCGCACCTTCATCACGACGCCGCAGGCCCTGTTCCCCTCCCTCCTGATCGCGATGACGTCCTCGTCGCCTCCCGACGGCAGGGAAACGTACTGGCGCTCGGTGATACGCTCGATGCCGCGTATCTGGTTGCGTACGACCGCGGCCTCCTCGTATCGCATGGCCGCGGCGAGGGTCTTCATCCTCTTCCCGAGGGTTTCGAGGAGCTCGGTGTTCCGTCCGCGGAGAAACAGCCGGACCGAACGCACGAGCCGTCCGTACTCCTTTTCGTCGACCCTGCCCGTGCAGGGCCCGAGGCACCGTTCTATCCGGAAATTGAGGCATTCGCGCTTTCTCGCCGTCGAGAAGGTCGCCGTGTGGCATTTCCGGAGCGGGAAGAGGCGTCCGATCAGATCCATCGTGCGCCGGACGGCCCTGACGTCCGTGTAGGGGCCGAAATATTCGGCGCCGTCGGAAGCGATCTCGCGCGTGAGTTCGAGACGGGGAAAGGGATCCTTCACCGACAGCCTGAGATAGGGATACCGCTTGTCGTCCTTCAGCCTGATGTTGTATCGAGGGCGATGTTCCTGGATGAGATTGTACTCGAGGACGAGCGCCTCGACCTCGTTGCCGGTGGCGATGAAATCGATCGTCTCGACCGTCCGCATCAGCGCGCGCGTCTTGGGGTCTAGCCCCGCCTCGTCCTGGAGGTAGCTCTGCACCCTGTTCGAGAGCTTCCCGGCCTTGCCGACGTACACGACCCGCCCGGCGGCGTTCTTCATCAGGTAGACGCCCGGGGAGGCCGGAAGGCGCTTCGCCGTTTTCCTGAGATTATCGATGCGCGCGCTTGACAACTCCCTCCCCCTGTTGTATGTTAGGGCTTCCAATCGGAGGTGAGAGGAAACGATGCCGAACCACAAGTCAGCATGGAAACGGATGCGCCAGAACGAGATCCGGCGCCTGAGAAACAGGAACCACCGCTCCCAGCTCCGCAAGGCGATCAAGGACTTCAGGTCCCTCGAGAGCGCCGACGCGAAGAAGGAGCAGTACCCGCGAGTCTCCTCCGTCATCGACAAGTCGGTGAAGAAGGGGATCATCCATCACCGTACCGCCGCGCGGATCAAGTCGAGGCTCTCCCGGAACGTCGCCTGACGCAGATCACCCGATTTGTCTGATCGCCGTTCTCGCGGCCTCTTCCACGGGCAGGTCCTCGACCTGTCTCGTGTCCCTGTGGAAGAGTTCGACGACGCCGTCGCGCAGTTTCCTGCCGATCGTGATGCGCAGCGGTATGCCGACGAGCTCCGAATCCTTGAACTTCACGCCCGGGCTGAGATCCCGGTCGTCCACGAGCGCCTCGATCCCCGCCTCCGCGAGCTCGCTCTCGATTCTCGACGCCGCCTCCATCACCGCCTCGTCACGCGCGTTCACCGGCAGGATCATGACCTGGAAGGGCGCGACGGCCTCCGGCCAGACGATCCCGTCGTCGTCGTGGTGCTGTTCGATGATCGCCGCGACCATCCGCGAGATGCCGAATCCGTAGCATCCCATGATGAACGGGCGTGCCTTTCCCTGTTCGTCGAGGAACGTCGCGTTCATCGCGGCCGAGTATTTCGTGCCGAGCTTGAAGATGTGCCCGACCTCGACACCGTTGCTTTCCGTCATCGGCCTGCCGCACCGCGGGCAGGCGTCCCCCTCGCGCGCCCCGGCGAGATCCTCGTATCGATCGACGCTGAAATCCCTCCCCGCGACGACGCCGACGAGATGCCGATCGTCCCGGTTCGCGCCGACGATCATCGACGGATATCCCGCGACGAGCCGGTCCGCGACGATCTCGGTTCCCCCGGGCAGCCCGACGGGGCCGGAGAATCCCACGCGCGCGCCGGTCAGTTCGGCTATCTCTCCCGGTTCGAGAAAGCGGATCTCCGGGTCGTCGAAAACCCGGCCCAGCTTCAGGTCGTTCACGTCCCTGTCCCCCGGAACGAGGACGGCGACGTTCTTCTCGTTCGTCCGGTAGAGGAGCGTCTTGACGAGCGATGACGGTTCGACCCCGAGGAAACCGGAGACCTCGTCGATCGTCGCGGCGCCGGGCGTCTCTACCTCGCGGAAGGGATCGAGGCCGGCGTCGGCCGCATCCGCGGGCGCCGGCGGCGCGGCGCGCTCGATGTTCACGCCGTAACCGCATTCGCAGCTCAGGATGACGTCCTCCCCCGTCTCGGCGAGGACCATGAACTCGTGCGATTCGTTCCCGCCGATGTACCCGGAATCGGCCTCGACCATCGCGTACCGGAGACCGCACCGCTCGATGATCCGCCGGTAGGCGCCTTCCATCGCGCGGTAGGTCTCGTCGAGGGACTCGTCGTCGGCGTTGAAGCTGTAGGCGTCCTTCATCACGAATTCGCGGGCCCGCATCACGCCGAAGCGGGGACGGATCTCGTCGCGGAACTTCACCAGGATCTGGTAGATGGTCTGCGGAAGATCGCGATAGCTCTTCATCTCGTCGCGCGCGATCAGCGTGACGACCTCCTCGTGGGTCGGACCGAGCGCGAAGACGCGCTTCTTGCGGTCGCTGACCTTGAAGAGCTCGGGGCCGAAAGTGGCGAGGCGGCCGCTCTCCTCGTAGATCTCCGTCGGGTGGAGGATCGGCATCGCGACCTCCTGGCACCCGATCGCGTCCATCTCCTCGCGCACGATGCGTTCGACGTTCCTGAGAACGCGGAGCCCGATCGGCAGGAAGGTGTAGACCCCCGACGTCAGCTTCTTGATGAGGCCGGCCCTCACCATGAGTATGTGACTCGCGATCTCCGCTTCGTGGGGCGTCTCCTTGAGCGTCGGTATGCAGCTCTTCGACCAGCGCATCGCACTCCTTTTCGTTTCTTTCCGTTACGGCGCGGCAAAGTGGGTTGTCTCCCGGGAATTCAAGATAGTATACTCTCCGAGTCCCGGTCAATTTCAAAAGCGGGCCCCGTCGGCCCGCCACACGCGGGGGGCGACAATGCCGGCCGGTTTTCTCGAACTGCTCGAAGAAGGGATCGTCCTGTTCGACGGCGCGATGGGAACGATGCTGTACGAGCGCGGCGTCTTCATCAACCGTTCCTTCGACGAAATCAATCTGTCCAATCCCCGCCTCGTCGAGAGAATCCACCGGGAGTACGTCGAGGCGGGAGCCGAGGTCGTCGAAACGAACACCTTCGGGGCGAACCGATGCAAGCTCTCCCTCCACGGTCTCGACGACCGCCTCGCCGAGATCAACCGGCGGGGCGTGGAGATCGCGCGAGAAGCGACCGGCGGGGAGGCGCTCGTGGCGGGATCGATCGGCCCCCTCGGCATCAGGATCGAGCCCTGGGGACCGACGTCGAACGACGAGGCCGCCGCCACCTTCGCCGAGCAGGCCGAGGCGATCATGTCCGTCGGCGTCGACCTTTTCGTCCTCGAGACCTTCGCGGACCTGAACGAGATCCACCAGGCGATCCGCGGCGTCAGGCGCGTCGCCGACGTCCCCGTCGTCGCGCTGATGACCCTGCAGCGGGACGGCCTCGGCCTGTACGGCACGGAACCGGACGAGTTCGCCGTCAGGCTCGTGGAATGGGGCGCGGACGTCGTCGGGGTCAACTGCTCGGTCGGACCGAAGATCATGCTCGACGCTGTCGAGAAGATGTCCCGCGCCGTCGACACGTGGATCGCGGCGCAGCCCAACGCGGGTATTCCGCAGAACGTCGAGGGGCGGAACATCTACATGACCTCCCCCGAGTACCTCGGCGAATACGCGCGCCGGTTCGCCCGGGTCGGCGTGCGTGTCATCGGGGGCTGTTGCGGGACGACCCCCGCGCATATCCGGGCGATCCGGGAGGCGCTGAAGACGGTCAGGCCGTCGAAGACCTCCTATCACGTCGACCGGCCGTCCCTGACCGACGAGGCCGACCTGTCCCCCGTCCCCATCCAGGAGAAATCCGCGCTGGCGGCCCGCGTCGCCGCGGGCGAATTCGTTCGTCTCGTCGAGCTGGTCCCCCCGGTCGGCAGCGACCCCTCCGGCGTCATCGCCGCCGCCGCCGAGTTGCGCTCGGCGGGGATCGATGCGATCAACATCCCCGACAGCCCGCGGGCCACGAGCCGCATGAGCCCGCTCGCTCTCGCCGTCCTCGTCGAGCGCGAGGCCGGGATCGAGACGGTTCTCCACTACTGCTGCCGCGACCGGAACATCCTCGGGATGCAGAGCGACCTTCTCGGCGCCCACGCACTCGGCCTCCGGAACATCCTCCTCATCACGGGGGATCCCATCCGCACGGAGGACTACCCCGACGCGACATCGGTCTTCGACATCGACTCGATCGGCCTGACGAACGTCGTGCACGGGCTGAACCAGGGCCGCGACATCGGCGGGCGTCGGCTCCGCTCGCCAACCGCCTTCCACATCGGCGTCGGCGCCAATCCCGGCGCGGTGAACGCCGAGGAGGAGATGCATCGGTTCTCCTGGAAGGTGAAGGCCGGGGCGGAGTTCGTCGTTACGCAGCCGATCTTCGACGTCATGCAGCTCCGGCGGTTCATCGACGCGATGGCGCCGCGCGCCCTGCCGGTGATCGCCGGCGTCTGGCCCCTCGTGAGCTACCGGAACGCCGAATTCATGAACAACGAGCTGCCTGGAGTGAGCGTGCCCGGCGAGATACTCGCCCGCATGCGCGAGGCGGGCAGCGGCGACGCGGCCGTCGCCGAGGGCGTGAGCATCGCGTCCGGGATACTGCGTGAGATCCGTCCGCTCGTCGCCGGCGTCCAGGTCAGCGCTCCCTTCAACCGGCACTCGATCGCCCTCGAGGTGATCGCGCGCGGGCTCGGGGAGGATTTGGCGTCGCCTAGAAGTTGAATCCGAGGAAGAACCCGATCCGGTACTTCTTCTCGATCTCCCTGAAATCGGTTCGCCGGCTGAAATTCAGGCGGATGACGGGCAGGTAGCCAAGGTTCATCTCCACTCCGGCGCCGACGCTTCCGATCCAGCCGGTGTCCTCGATCCAGTCCCACGCCCGTCCCGTGTCGAAGAAGAGGGCGCCCCTGAAGAGCGGGAAATCGATGTGCCCGAAGGGCAGGCGCACGAGCAGGCGATCGAGGAGCGGGAAACGGATCTCGTTGTTGAAGAGCATCGTCTTCTTTCCGGCGAAATCGCGGAACTCGTATCCCCTCAGATCCCACGAGCCCCCGAGGTAGAAGAGCTGGAGGTCGCTCCCCCATGCGCTCCTGCTCACGAAACGCTGTGCGAAGACGATGCGCCTCCCGATGTTCTGGTAGTTGCGCAGGTCGACGTTCAGGGTCGTGCTCTCGTACCCCCGCCCCTCGAGATCGATCGTGTTTCCCAGCGCGACGTTCATCCGGTGCCCCTTGAGGGGACCGCCGACGTACCAGACGATGTTGTCGGTCGTGAGCGAGAGGAAACTCGATACGAGCCATGATTTCCCGTTCTCCAGGCCGAGGAAGGTGATGTCGTCGTCCCGCTCCATCCCCTTGAACACGCCGGAGAGCTCGATCCTCGTGAACTTCGAGACGGGATAGGAGACGGCCGCGACCACCCCGTATCTCCGCTCGAAGCGGAGCAGGTCGTAGAACGTTCCCATGTAGCTCGCCAGGTGGAAGGCGCCGACGGCCCAGTTGAGCCGGTCGGACTGGTTGTAGTAGGTCGCGGCGACGTTCAGGCGGGTCCAGAAGTCGTCGAAATCGTCCGAGGCGCTGCCGAAGAGGAACATCAACTGGTGGTCGCCGAGGATGTCCGTCATGTAGATCTGGGCGCCGTTCCCCATGTAGCCGTAATCGGGATCGACGGCGAAGGCGGCGCCGATGAAATCGACCCCGAACTGCGCGCGGTAATCGCGCCGTCCCCGCTCGATGGACGAGTCCGCCAAAACCGGCGTCCAGCCGATCCCGCAGATGCCCGGCTCGTTCCGCTTCGATTCCCTCGCGGTCTCGGCGAAGGCCATTTGATAGATCCGGTAGCTCCCCCCGGAGAATCCGGAGGCGAGGAAATGGGCGCCGTCCGGGCAGGGCACGGGATTGAAGAGCCCCCCGATCGTTCCCGTCTGCCGTGAGAGGACGCCGTCCTCGAGCAGCCAGATGTCGGCGACCCCCGTGCGGTCGGAGGAAAAGAGCATGCCGCGGCCGTCGTCGAGCCATCGCGGATCGGTGTCGCGATACGAGCCGTCCGTGATCTGCTCGATCCTGCCCGTCTCGACCTCGATCGTGAAGAGCGCCGACGAGCCGCGCATTCCGCCGTCGCACCGGTCGGAACAGAAGACGAGCGAGCGGCCGTCGGGATGCCAGTCTGGATGGAGATCGTCGTACACGTCGTCGGTGAGGCGCCTGGTTCTGCCCGAGGGGCGGTCATAAACGTAGAGATCGGTGCGTCCGTGGTCGTCGATCGCCGAGAAGGCCACCGATCTCCCGTCGCGCGACAGCGATGGCGAATTCAGCATCCGCGCGTCGGGAACCTCGATACGTTCGATCGTCTTCCGCTCGAAGGGGTCGTAGAGATAGATCGCGTCCCGTTCGCCCGTCTTCGCGACGAAGAGCAGGGTGTCTCCGCGCCCGGAGACGTGGCTGCGAAGGATCGGTATCGATTCGAAGGCCGTCGAGCCGCCGCCCCGGATGATCGTCCTCGACTTTCCCTCTCCCCGCCGTCTTCCCCGTTCGCGGAGCCGGAGCTCCTTCAGATCGATCGTGCCGAGCCCGAAACCGAGGCAGAAATACCGCTCGTGCCCCTCGTCGTCGAGGAGGACCGCCGGATGGCTGTCGAAGGAGCGTTCGGGTTCGGAGAGCATCGTGCCGGCTTCGTCCGCGCGGCGCCGCGTGAGCACGGCGGGAAAGTACCGCCGCCTGAGATACTCCTCCCAGTCCTCGCTGAGCTCCGCCTGGCCGATGCCGATGGTCTTGCGGAGAAGGATGTCGAAGCGGTCGCTCTTCCACCAGTTCTCCAGGAGGACGACGATGGATTCACGCCCGAATCGCGTCGCCAGGTAGTGCAGCGCGCTTTCGCCCTCCTTGTACATCAGGAACGATCCATCGATGCGCCACATCTCCGGGAGCGAAACGAGACGGTTTCCCGTGACCGCGTCGCGCAGGAACATGTGCGCCTCGTTGTCCTGTTCGCGTTTCCCGAGAAACTCGGCGAGCCCCTCGGTGAACCAGAGGGGCGGATGCTGGTAGGTGTACCGCCGGTGCGACTGCATCACCACGCGCAGTTTCTCGAGCATGAAGGCGTGGACGAGTTCGTGCCGGCACACCCGCTCGAGATCGTAGTAGGACCCCGTGAACGGAAGCGCGACGCGTCCCTTGATGAACTCGGTGAAGCCCAGCGTCGCCTCGCTGAGGATGTAGGGGATGACGTTCGTTTCCTTGAAGTCGTGATGGGTGCCGTAGAGGATGACGGGAATGCGCGATTCGAAATCGACACGGAAGTACGCGGAGTACTCGTCGTAGACCCCCTCGACGAAACCGGCGACGAACCCGGCGAGCACCTCCTCGTCTGGATAGTAGAAGATGTCGACATGCTCGGTCTCCATGACCTTCCAGTCCTTCGCCGTGTACTGGATCTTGTTCTTCCCGAAGGGGTACTGTGCGTGCGCTTCCGCGGCGGGCAGCGCCACGGCGGCGGCGATCAGGCATGCAAGGAGGGGGGTGCGCATGGCGCGATTCATCACCTCTCTTCCCGTAATGTGCAGCGGGGAACGCGTCGAGGCAAGGCGTATCTGCGCCGGTCGGCTATCGGAGAAGCTCCGCGCCGATCTCTCCGCGGAAGGAAACGACGGCCGGTCCGGTCAGGAATACGTCTTCCGCCCCCTCCCCCGTCGGAACGAAATCGACCGTGAGGATGTCCCCCCCCGCCGTTGCGCACGCGACCGGGGGCTCGACGAGATCGAGAGCGGCTGCGACGACGGCAGAGGCGACCGCGCCGGTTCCGCAGGCCAGGGTTTCCGCCTCGACGCCCCGTTCGTACGTCCTGAACCGGATCGTGTGGCGATCCTGCGCGAAGACGAGGTCGACGTTCGCGCCAGCCTCGCCGAAGATCGGATCGCCGCGGAGTATCCCCGCGAGCGCGGGAAAGTCCGGATCCGCGAGCTCTCTCGCGTCCCGGGCGAAGACGATCGCGTGGGGCACCCCCGAGTCCGCGGCGTGCGCTTCCTCCCATCCGTTCCCCGGCCGCAGGCCGATGCGGAGGCCGCGCACCGGCCCCAGCCCGATCCGCACCTTCCCTCCCGCGAGGATCTCGGCCTTGACGATTCCCGCGTTCGTCTCGAAGGCCATGCTCTCGCCGGCGATTTCCTCGTCGAACGCGAACCGGGCGGCGCATCGCGCGCCGTTACCGCACATGCCGGCCTCGCCGCCGTCGCGGTTGAAGTACCGCATCCGGAAATCGGCTTTCGACGAGCGTCCCACGAGGATCAGGCCGTCCGCCCCGATCCCCGTGTGCGCGGCGCAGAGCGCCGCGACGACGCCCGGTGTCGCCGGGAAGGCACCGTCGAGGTCGCCGATGACGACGAAATCGTTCCCCGCGCCGTGCATCTTGACGAACGCGCGTTCCCCGCTCATCGAGCGCCTCCCGGACCGAGCGTGACCGGATCGAGCGATACGGTCTCCCCCGGCATGACGAAGAGGGTCTCCGGCGCGGTGAAGCACGGTTCAGGCAGGAGGATCGAGGAGTCGGCCGGCGAGGGGTAGTCGCCGCACAGGGAATCGGGCCTCATGTCGACCAGCACGGTGAAGAGGTAGCCACCGGGCGGGATGCGCGGCAGCACGAAGGCGCCGGTCGTGTCGACGAGGGCGACGATGGGGCCTGTCTCCGGGGTGACCGCCCGCAAAACGACGATCGGCAGTCGTCCGAGCCCGGTTTCGTCGATGATTCGCCCCTCGACACCGCCCGGTTCGTTCGGGTCGATGATGTCGAAGACGAAGTGCGGAACGATCGGGAACTTCGCCGTGAGAAGCAGCGTGTCGGCGGGGAACTGCGCGAATTCCTTCTCGCCGGACGGCTTCCCGTCGCCGTCGGCGTCGAGGAAGGCCTGAACGAGATATCTCGACGAATCGGCGGGCAGGCCGTCGAACCGGTAGCGCCCCTGCCAATCGGCGAACGCGACGAGATCCTCCCGATCGCGGACGACGTCGATCGTTGTATCCGGCCGGACGACGAAGAGCCGGGCGACCCCGGTCGAATCGGGGATCCCCTTGAAACGTATCCGTCCCTCGATCCGCCCGCGCGCCATCGAATCGACCGTCGCGAACCGGAGCAGTATCGGCTGCTTCGAACGGACGCCGTGGTAGTCGAGATATCCTCCCGAGACGGCGAGAACAATCGTCGTTTCCGGAAGCGCCTCCCGGAAGCGGATCTCGAGCTGGTCGTCGTCCGCCCGGACCGATTCGAACTCGAGCGGCGGATAGGAGCGTATGCGGCTCTTGAAGCTCTCGCCGTCGATCCGCTCGCTGAAGAAGAGGCGCACCCCGGTCTCGCGGCCGACGCCCGTGGAATCGCGCGCCGGCACCGAGGAGACGAGTTGCGGCGGCGTCCGGTCCTCCGGACCGCCGGTGGGCGGCTTCTGCACGGCGCACGCGGACGCCGCGAGCAGGATGAACGGAAAAATCGTCTTTCTCACGGCCTCCCCGATCGTCACTTCATGAGCAATCCGATGATCGCCCGCTGGATGTGCAGCCGGTTCTCCGCCTCGTCGTATACCACCGAGTTGGGCGAATCGATGACCTCATCGGTCACTTCGTCTCCTCGATGAGCCGGCAGGCAGTGCATGAAGATGCAATCGGTGTTCGCCCGTCCCATCAAGGCCGCGTCGACGCGGTACAACTCGAACTTCCTCCGCCGTTCGGCCGCCTCTTCCTCCTGCCCCATGCTCGTCCAGACGTCCGTGTAGACGACGTCCGCGTCCTCGACGGCCTCGGCGGGATCCTCGATCCACTCGTAATCCGGGTCGCCGTCCTTTCGGGCCGCCTCGACCGATTCGCCGTCGAGCTGGTACCCGTCCGGCGACGTGAGCACGAGCTTGAACGGGAATCTCGCGGCGGCGTTGAGCCAGCTCCGGGCGACGTTGTTGCCGTCGCCGACGAAGACGACCTTCTTCCCGTCGATCATCCCGTACCGTTCGATGACCGTGAGGACGTCGCCCATCACCTGGCAGGGGTGCAGCAGGTCGGTGAGGCCGTTGATCACGGGAACGGTCGAATTCAACGCGAGGGTGTCCACCAATCCCTGGTCGAAGGTGCGGATCATGATGCCGTCGACGAAGCGCGAAAGCACGGCCCCCACGTCCTTCGGCGCCTCGCGGCTGCCGATCCCGATCTCCCGCTCCGTGACGTAGAGACTCGTGCCGCCGAGCTGGCGTATGGCGACCTCGAAACTGATACGTGTCCGGAGGCTCGGCTTGTGGAAGATGCAGGCGAGGACCCTGCCTGGATGGGTCGGCTCGAGTTCGAACCGCCTGGCGAGCGGCTTCTGCCTGCGCGCCAGCGCGAGTATCTCGTCGAGCTCGGTCCTCGGGAAGTCGCGGATGCAGAGGAAGTCCTTCTTGCCCAGTGCCATTCCTTCTCCTTTCGACGGCGGGCGGCGCGCTAGAGCACGAACCGCGCGAGGTCGTCGTCCTTCACGATGCGTTCCAGTTTCTCGCGGACCGTCGTCTCGTCGATCGAGAGGCGTCCCGCGTGCGATTCGGGCAACTCGAAGAGGATGTCCTCGAGCAGCGTGGTCATGATCGTATGGAGGCGTCTCGCCCCGATGTTCTCCATCTTCCTGTTCACGAGGAAGGCCGTTTGCGCGATCTCGCGCACGGCACCGGCGGTGAACTCGATTTCGCACCCGTCGGCTGCGACGAGCGCGGCATACTGCTTGATCAGCGCGTTCTCGGGCTCGAGGAGGATCCGCTCGAAATCCTCCGCCGTCAGGGCCTTGAATTCGACGCGTATCGGAAACCGGCCCTGCAACTCGGGGACGAGGTCCGAGGGCTTGCTCGTGTGGAACGCGCCCGCGGCTATGAAGAGGATGTGGTCGGTCTTCACGACGCCGTGCTTTGTGTTCACGTTGCACCCTTCCACGACGGGCAGGATGTCCCTCTGCACGCCCTCGCGCGAGACATCCGGTCCGTGTCCGGAGCCGGCGCCGGCGATCTTGTCGATCTCGTCGATGAAGACGATCCCCGATTCCTCGACCGTTTTCACGGCCCGCGAGACGACCCGGTCCATGTCGACGAGCTTCTCCTTCTCCTCCTCGACGAGGAGCCGACGCGCCTCGTCGACGGTGACCTTCCGCCCCTTTTTCGTCGTCGGCATCATCTTCTCGAGACCCGGCGGCAACGACACGCCCATCTCCTCGAGCCCCGAGCTCGAGAAGATCTCGATGAACGGCTTGGGGCGGTCCGTCGTCTCGATCGTCACCTCGCGGGCATCGAGCGCGCCCGCCTCGAGCTTCTGCCGGAGCTTCTCCTTCGTGCGGCCTCGTCGCTCCTCGAGGGTATCCGCATCCTCCCCGTCCGTCGTGGCGCTCGCGCGGGGAAGGAGCATCTCGAGCAGGCGGTCGTCCGCGTTTCGCCTGGCGCGGGCCTCCACTTCAGCGTAGGCGCCCTCCTTCTCCATGTTTATCGCGATCTCGACGAGATCCCGTATCATCGACTCGACATCCCGGCCGACGTAGCCGACCTCCGTGTACTTCGTCGCCTCGACCTTGATGAAGGGCGCCTGCGCGAGCCGGGCCAGTCGGCGGGCCACCTCGGTCTTCCCGACACCGGTCGGACCGTGCATGATGATGTTCGCCGGCAGGATCTCGTCCCGGATCGGCCCTTCCACCCGCCTCCTCCGCCATCGGTTCCGCAGCGCGATGGCGACAGACCGCTTCGCGTCGTCCTGGCCGATGATGTACTTGTCGAGCTCATTCACTATCTGCGTGGGCGTCAATTCCCGCATCGCCATCATCCTCCGAATGACTCCAACGAGATCTCACCGTTGGTATATACACAGATCCCCGATGCTATCTCAAGGGATTTCCGGACGATCTCGGGCGCGGACAGGTCCGTCTCCGCGACGAACGCTCGGGCCGCCGCGAGCGCGTACGAACCGCCCGATCCGATGGCGACGATCCCGTCGTCCGGTTCGATCACGTCCCCCCTCCCGGAGATCGTGATCGAGTGTCCCGCGTCCATCACCGCCAGCAGGGCCTCGAGGTGCCTGAGCACCTTGTCGGTCCGCCATTCGCGGGCGAGCTCGACAGCCGCCTTGAGGCAGTTGCCGCCGAACTCGTCGAGTTTGCCCTCGAATTTCGTGTAGAGCGTCAATGCATCGGCCGTCGAACCGGCGAAACCGGCGATCACGCCGCGCTCGGGGATCGTCCGGATCTTCCGGGCGCCGTGCTTGACGATCGTGTCGCCGAGAGAGACCTGCCCGTCCCCCCCCATGGCGAACACGTCGCCGACCCGCACTCCGATGATCGTGGTTCCCCTGAACATTTCGCTTGTCCTTTCGTTTTCAGGCGCGCGGATGCGCCTTGTCGAAGACCTCGCGAAGCCGCTCGGTCGTCACGTGCGTGTAGATCTGCGTCGTCTCGAGGCTCGCGTGCCCGAGCAGCTCCTGTACGGCCCGCAAATCCGCCCCTGCGTCGAGGAGATGCGTGGCGAAGGTATGGCGGAGCACGTGCGGGCTCATGCGGGTGAGCGTTGCGACCTGTTCGAGGTACCTGCGCGCGATCCGCTGGATTGTCCGCCGGCTGATCGCCAGGCCGCCCCTCCCGGTGACGAGGGGCGTTCCGAGAGCGCCCTCGAAGTGGCTCCGGTAGTTTCGCCTCGACGAGAAGACAACCGCCGGTGCGCCGGTCCGATCCCTGAGGTATCGTTCGCAGGCCTCCGCGGCCTCTCCCCCGACGGGAAGGATCCGCTCCTTGTCGCGTTTGCCTATCACCCGGACAGTCCCGGATTCGACGTCCCAGTCGCCGAGACGGCAACCGACGAGCTCGGCGAGCCGCATTCCCGTTCCGTAGAGGAGCTCGAGGACGGCTCGATCGCGGATCCCGCGTGACGAGGCGTCGGGGAGTCCCATCATGCGCTCGATCGCCCGCGCGCCGGCGATGACGGGAAGGTCCCGTCTCCGCTTCGGGGGCGAGACGGCCACGGACGGATCCTTGCCGATGATCCCGTCCCGCGCGCACCACGAGAGGAAGGATTTCATGGACGCCGTCTTCCTGGCGATGGATCGCGAGGTGTATCCCTCTCGCGAGAGATACGCGATAAAGGAACGGACGGCGAGCGTGTCGAGGTCGTCGGGACGTGGCCGGCGGTCGAGCGAGACGGCGAGGAAATCGAGGAATTGGGCGATATCACCGCGATATGCCTTTATCGTGGCGTCAGATACGCGCTTCTCCATGCCGAGATGGAGCAGGAACCTCTTCACGTCTGCGGTCATCATCGCCCGAGAGTATGACAGGAAGCGCCCGACAATTCAAACACCCTCTGAAAGGAATCGTTTGAGCGCCTCGAGGCTCCGCTCGGATTTGCGGCGCCGGCGTTCCCGCCGGGGACCCCTGACGGGTTGCAGGAGCCCGAAATTGGCGTTCATCGGCTGGAAAAAGGAGCTCGGCGCGGCGAGATGCCGCTGGAGCGCGCCGGTGATCGTCTCGGGGGGCAGGATGAACGGACCCCGTCCTGCCAGGCGGCGCGAGGCGTTCATCGCGGCTACGAGCCCGTGCGCGATCGATTCCACGTAGCCCTCGACCCCCGCGAGCTGTCCGGCGAAGAAAAGATCGCGGCCCGGCGCGGCCTGCGTGTCGTCGAGAAGGCGCGGGGAATCGAGGTAGGTGTTCCGGTGCATCGCTCCCCAACGCAGGATCTCGGCCCCGGCGAGGCCGGGTATCAATTCGAGCAGTTCCCGTTGCGCCGGGCGCGTGAGCCTCGTCTGGAAGCCGACGAGCCCGAGCATCGAGCCGTCGAGGGTCTCCCTGCGAAGCTGGAGCACGGCGAACGGCTCTTGCCCCGTGCGCGGGTCGGCGAGCCCCCGCGGCTTCAGCGGCCCGAACCGCAGCGCGTCCTCCCCTCTCGATGCGATCGTCTCGACCGGGAGGCAGGCGTCGAAGCAGGCCCCTTCCTCGAAGCCGCGTGGCGTGGTCTTCGGCGCCTCCCGGAGATGCCGGACGAGACGCTCGTATTCCTCCTCCTCGAAGGGCAGGTTCAGGTAGTCGTCGCCGCCCCTGTCGTAGCGCGAGCCTGCCCAGGCGACCGACCGGTCGATCGAATCGGCGCTCACCGAGATCGATATCGCGTCGTAGAAGAACAGTCCCGATCGACCGACCGCCTCGCCGATCGCATCGGCCATGGCCGGCGAGGTCAACGGCCCCGTCGCGACGATGCTGCCCGGCGGCAGGTCGAGGTCGGTCTGCTCGAGCCGTTCGACGGTGACGAGCGGCTCGGTTTCCAGCATCTCCGTCACCGCGCGCGAGAAAACCTCCCGATCGACCGCGAGCGCATGCCCGGCGGGAACACGCGCCGACGCGGCCGCGTCGAGGAGGCGGCATCCGAGCAGGCGCAGTTCCGCCTTCAAAAGCCCGGAGGCCGTCGAGGGATCCTCGGATTTCAGGGAGTTGCTGCAGACCAGCTCGGCGAGATCGCCTGTCCGATGCGCGGGCGTCGTCGCGACCGGCCGCATCTCCAGGAGCCGGACGGTGATTCCCCTGGCTGCGAGTTGCAGGGCCGCCTCGGAACCGGCGAGTCCGCCGCCGACGACCGTCGTTTCCATCTCAGGAGGTTTCCTCGTGCTTGCAAGCGGGACAGCGGAGGAAATGGCCTTTCCGCTTCGAATCCTTCTCGACGAGATACGCATCGCCGCAACTCGGGCACTTCCGGTCGGTCGGCTTGTCCCACGAGGCGAAATCGCACTTCGGGTACCGGTTGCAGCCGTAGAAGACCTTCCCCCGTCGGGAGCGCTTCTCGACGATCTGGCCGTCGCATCCCTCGCGCGGGCACGGGATGCCCAGCGTCACCGCCTCCGTGTACCGGCAGTCGGGGTAGTTGCTGCACGCGATGAACCTGCCGAACCTGCCGCTCTTGTACACGAGACGCCCGCCGCACTTCGGGCACGCGCGATCGAGCTCCTCGGTCTCCTCGAGGGACTTCGTGAACTTGCACTCCGGATATCCCGGGCATGCGAGAAAGGGGCCGTTCCTGCTCCATTTCCGCACGAGCATCTTTCCGCAGGTCGGGCAGGGTTCGTCCGTCTCCTCCTGGACGAGCTTCTTGAGCTCGCGCGTGTCGCGGCCCTTGAACTTCTCGAGATCGATGGTGAGCGGCTCGTAGAAGAACCGTATGACGTCGCGCCAGTCGTCGACGGCCTCCTCGACCTTGTCGAGCTCCGTCTCCATCCGGGAGGTGAAATCGACCTCGAATATGTCCTGGAAGTGTTCGTCGAGAATGCGCCAGACATGCTCGCCGAGCTCGGTCGGATGAAAGGATCCCTTCACCTTCTCGACGTAATCCCGGTCCTGGATGATGCTGAGAATGCTCGCGTAGGTGCTCGGACGGCCGATGCCACGCTCCTCGAGTTCCTTTATGAGGGACGCCTCGTTGTATCGCGCCGGCGGTTCGGTGAAATGCTGCGTCGCGTCCATCGATTCGATCGAGGCCCGCTCCTCCTTCGCGACGGGCGGCAGCCAGCTCTCCTCCTCGGCCTTGCCGTCCTCCATGACGGCGAGGAACCCGGGCTTGACGAGCCGGCGTCCGTTCGCGCGGAGCATGTACCGCTTTCCCGCGCGGATGTCCACTTCCTGCACCTCGAAGACCGCCGGCGAGGCGATCGATGCGAGGAAGCGCTTCCAAACCAGCGTATACAGCGCGAGCTGGTCACGGGAAAGGAACGGTTTCACGCTCTCCGGCGTACGACCGCACTCGGTCGGCCGGACGGCCTCGTGCGCATCCTGCGTCCGCGTCCCCTTCTTGAATCCCCGGCGGCCCGGGAAGACGCTTTCGGGGCCGTAGAGCTCGGCGAGGCATCGTTTTCCCTGCTCGTGGGCCTCGTCGCTGACGCGTGTCGAATCCGTTCTCATGTAGGAAATGAGCCCGACGGCCCCCTCCGGGCCGAGCTCGACGCCTTCGTACAGCTGCTGCGCGAGGACCATCGTCTTCTTCGCCGAGAACCCGAGGCGCGCCGCGGCCTCGCGCTGCATCGTGCTCGTGATGAAGGGAGGCAGGGGATTGCGGCTCTTCTCCTTCACCCTGACGTCCTCGACGACGGGTTCGGAGGCGCGGATCTCCGCGAGGACCTTCTCGGCCTCCCCGGCGTCTCCGATCGCGGGCTTCTCGCCGTCGACCTTGAGCAGCCGGGCGGGAAAGGATTCCCCGCCGGCCGAGCGAAGCGTCCCCTCTATCGACCAGTACTCCTCCGGGACGAAGGCGCGGATCGCGTTCTCGCGCTCGATGACGAGGCGCAACCCGACGCTCTGCACCCGCCCCGCGCTCAACCCGCGGTAGAAGACCTTCCAGAGCACCGGGCTCACCATGTAGCCGACGAGCCGGTCGAGTATCCTCCTCGCCTGCTGCGCGTTCACCTTGTCGATATCGATGTCGCGGGGTTCCTCGACGGCCTCGCGGAGGGCGTTCTTCGTGATCTCGTTGAAGATGATGCGCTTTATCGGCACGTCGGTCCGGGTGAGGATCTCGCTGAGATGCCACGCGATCGCCTCCCCCTCCCGGTCCATGTCGGTGGCGAGGAGGACGCGGTCGCTCTTCTTCGCCTCGTCCCGGAGCTCCTTGATGACCTTCGACTTGCCCCGGACGTTCACGTACTTCGGCTTGAAGCCGTCCTCGACGTCGATCCCCAGCTCGCGCTTCGGCAGATCCCGGATATGGCCCACCGAGGCCTTCACCGTGTACCCCTTTCCGAGGTACTTCTTGATGGTCCGCGCCTTGGCCGGTGATTCGACGACGACGAGCACGTGGTCCACGATCGCTCCTTGCGTCAATGCACTTGTCCGCCGCGCCGGGACGGCGTCTCTTCGGACTCCTCGGGAAGGTCGGCGACGTACCGCGTGGCGACCTCCCTGACTTCGGACACGGTGACGGGCGCGGAGTACTCCATCCCGGCGTTCTCGATGACGAGGCTCATGTTCGCCTCGGACAGCCATCCGAGCCGGTAGAGTCGCAGCAGGTACCCCTGCGCATCCGTCGAGAGGATCATGCGCTCAGCCTCGCCGAACACGCGGGCCCGCGCCGGAAACTCCGGCTCCTGCCCGCCGCTGACGCGGAGGGAATCGATGTCTATCAGCGTCATGGCCTGGTCGATCTCGTCGTGGGAGTACCCGAGATCCTCCAGTTCGCTCTGAAGCATCGCCGGATCCTTGAGCTCGATCGACTCGGGATCCATGATGTACGCGATGATCTGCTTGATGCGTTCGTTCATTTCCACCCTCGGGCTCCATCCGCCCTGTCTGCGCGAAAGGTGTATAATGCTCAGCCCGACGTTCGTCCGCAACATTTTTTGTACTTTTTCCCGCTCCCGCAGGGACAGGGATCGTTCCGGCCGACCTTCGGCTCCGCCCGCACGGGCTCCTGCGGCGCCGCGGGAGCCGGGCCGGAGGGACCGACCGCGCCTCCGCCGGCAGGAGTCGCCGGCATCCGCCGCTGGGCCTGTCCCCCGTACGCGCTCGCGACGTGATGCACCGCCACGCCGGGTTCGATCGTGCGCCTGCGTCCCTCCTGCTCGATGTCGAGGCGTGCGTGGAAAAGCCCCCGGATGATGGCCCGGTCGATCTGCTCGACCATCTCCGCGAACATCGAGAAGGCCTCCTGCTTGTACTCGACGAGAGGATCCTTCTGCGCGTATGACCTGAAATGGATGCCCTCCCGGAGCGAATCGAGTTCGTAGAGATGGTCCATCCACTTCTCGTCGATGCTCTGCAGCATGATCATCTTGACGAGCTGCTGCATGACATCGGGGGGGATCGTCGATTTCCGGAGCTCGTACGCCTCCCTCGCCCGATCCCTGAAGAATTCGCCGAGGCGATCGCTGTCCCGGCGGACCGCGTCGTCGAGTTTGGCGGTGTCGAAGGGAAAGATGAAGATGCTCTCGAGATCGACCGACGCCGCGTCGAGATCCCATTCCTCGTAGGGCGTCTCGTGCGGCGTGACCGCGTCGACGATGTCGGCGACGACGCCGTCGACCAGTTCGAGGACCGTGCCGTCGAGATCCTCGCTGCCCAGGATGTCGTTCCGCCGGCCGTAGATCACCTCGCGCTGCTTGTTCATCACGTCGTCGTACTCGAGGAGCCGCTTCCGGATGCCGAAGTTGTACATCTCCACTTTCTTCTGGGCTCGCGAGATCGCTCCCGTGATGAAGGAGTGCGTGATGACCTCTCCCTCCTCCACGCCCAGGCGATCCATCACGCCGGAGATGCGTTCCGATCCGAAGAGCCTCATCAGGTCGTCCTCGAGCGAGATGAAGAACCGCGACGCCCCCGGGTCGCCCTGGCGGCCCGCCCTTCCCCGCAGCTGGCGGTCGATGCGGCGGCTCTCGTGGCGCTCCGTGCCGATGATGTGGAGCCCGCAGGGAACGTCCTCGAAGCACTCGTCGGCCTTCTTCCGGTCGGCGGCGGAACCGTTCTCCGCGCGGATCACGCAATCGTCGCATTTCACGACCGATGCCTCGAGCTTGATGTCCGTGCCGCGCCCGGCCATGTTCGTGGCGATCGTCACGCCCCCGGCACGGCCCGCCTCCGCGACGATCTCCGCCTCGCGCTGGTGGTACTTCGCGTTGAGGACGTTGTGGGGGATCCCGTCGCGTTTCAGCATGCGGCTCAGGGTCTCGGAGACCTCGACGCTCACCGTGCCGACGAGGACGGGGAGCCCCTTGCGGTGGAGACGAGCGATCTCCTCGGCGATCGCCTGGTACTTCTCGCGCTTCGTGCGGAAGATGACGTCGTCGTAATCGACCCGCCGGATCGGCTTGTTCGTCGGCAGGACATGGACCTCGAGCCCGTAGATCTTGTGGAACTCCTCTTCCTCGGTCTCCGCCGTGCCGGTCATGCCGGCGAGCTTGTCGTACATCCTGAAGTAGTTCTGGAGGGTGATCGTCGCGAGCGTCTGCGTCTCTCCCTCGATCTGCACGCGCTCCTTCGCCTCGAGCGCCTGGTGGAGCCCGTCGCTGAACCGCCGCCCGGGCATCATCCGCCCGGTGAACTCGTCGACGATCATCACGCGGCCGTCCTGGACGACGTACTCGTGGTCCTTCTCGAAGAGGGTGTAGGCCTTGAAGAGCTGCGAGAAGGAGTGGATGATCTCGCTCTTCTCGGCGTAGTTCCGGTACGCGGCGTCCTTCCTGCGGACCTTCTCCTTGACGTCGAGGGAATCGTCCGACTCGATCTCCTTGATTTCGAGGCTCAGGTCGGGAAGCACGAACATCTCCCGGTCCTCGGCGGAGAGCGTCTGGCGACCCTTCTCGGTGAGATCGATCGAGTTGGCCTTCTCGTCGATGACGAAGTAGAGCTGCTCGTCGAAATCGTGGAGCGTCTTGTCCCGCATCAGGCTGTTCTCGAGCGCGAGCATGAGCTTCCCGTATCCCGGCTTCTTGCGCAGCTTCGTGAACTGCTTGTTCTTCGGGTCCCCGTGTTTCGCCAGAAGCAGCGCCTCGTCGAGCGAGAAGCCGTCGTCGTCTTCCGCTTCCCCGCTCTCCGGGTCGATACGGCCCGCCCGGGTCATCAGTTCGTTGATCATGCGCTTCTGGTTCTTCACGAGACTCTCGACCTTGCCGCGGAGCCTGATGAAATGCTCGTCGCGCGACGATCCCTGCACCGGGCCCGAGATGATGAGCGGCGTTCTCGCCTCGTCGACGAGGACGCTGTCGACCTCGTCGACGATCGCGTAGTGGTAGCCGCGCTGCACCTGGTCGTCGGCGCGGAGCTTCATGTTGTCGCGGAGATAATCGAATCCGAATTCGTTGTTCGTGCCGTAGGTGATGTCGCAGGCGTAGATCTCCCTCCGCTGGGCGGGGCTCATGTCGTTGAGCAGGTAGCCGACGGAGAGACCGAGGAACCGGTAGATCTCGCCCATCCACTCGGCATCGCGTCGGGCGAGGTAATCGTTGACGGTAACGAGATGCGCGCCCTTTCCGGGGAGCGCGTTCAGGTAGAGGGGCATCGTCGCGACGAGGGTCTTCCCCTCGCCGGTGGCCATCTCGGCGATCGACCCGTTGTGAAGCACGATCGCGCCCATCAACTGCACGTCGTATGGCACCATCTCCCAGCTCGTCTCGTTTCCGACGACGGGCCACGAGCGGCCGACGTGACGTCTGCACGCCTCGTGAACGAGCGCGAAGGCCTCGACGAGGATGTCGTCGACCGTCTCGCCGGCGGCGAGACGGTCGCGGAACTCTGCCGTCTTCCGGGGGAAATCCCCGTCCTCCAGCGATCGGTAGCTTTCCGCCCGCGACCTGATCTCCGCGACGACGGGGCCGAGTTTCTTGACGAGGCGGCCCTGCCGGTCGCCGAACAGCCGTTTCGTGATTGCCTTGAACACGCCGATTACCTCCGGTTCCGCCCGTCAAGATACACAATCGCCGGTCCACTGGCAACCCGGTCCCGCCCGGACCGGTTGCCGGCGAACCGGCGCAGCGGCGGCGGTACCCTGTTTCGTTCAGCCGCTCCCGTGGAGCGAGAGGGCGTACAGGACGCCTCCGTTCGAGCCGAAAAAGATCCGTTCGCCCCCGATCGCCGGCGAGGAGTAGACGGGCGATGCGGTCGTGTATTCGTCGATGGCCTTTCCGGTCGCCAGATCGATCGCGACGAGACGCGACCCGTACGTCGTGACGAACACCGCGCCTCCGCCCACGGCCGGCGTTGACTTGATCGCGCCGCCGGCGTCCTTCTTCCACAGGAGCCTGCCGCTCCGGTCGAGCGCGAAGACCGTCCCGTCATCCGCCCCGACAACGATCGTCCTGCCGCCGGCGGTCGGCGACCCGTTCACGGGGTGCCCCGCGCCGAACCGCCACATCAGATCCCCCGAGTCGATCGTGTAGCCGTAGATGTAGCCGCTCGACGTGCCGAAGACGACGATGCCGTCCTCCTCCATGCAGAGGGGCGTCGTTCGAATGCCCCCGCCCGGCTTCGCGCGCCAGACGATCTCTCCCGCCGACGTGAGTTTCACGAGCGCACCGTCGGTCGTCGCGGCGAGGACGGCGTTCCCGCAACCGGCGACGCCCGCCCAGATCTCGGTGCCGATCGATTGGCTCCACGCCTCCGAGCCGTCGTCGATTTGCAGCGCGGTCAGGCGTCCCGTCATCGTGCCGACGATCACGAGACCCTCGGTCACGTATGGCCTGCTGACCACGCGGGCACCAGCCTCGAAGGTCCATCGCGGCGCACCGGTCTCCGCATCGAGACAGAAGACCCTCCCCGCGTAGTTCGCGCCGATCACGCGGCCGCCGGCGAGAACGGGGATCGCGCCGATCCCCTCTCCGGACTCGTGCTTCCAGGCGAAGGTGCCGTTGGGATTGTAGGCGTAGAGATTACCGTCACGGCATCCGAAATAGATTCGATCGCCGTCGACGACGGGCGACGACGTGACGGGAGCGGGAAACTTCTTTTTCCACGATTCTCCGAGATCGATCGCGGGCGCGACCGCTGCCGGAGCAACCGTCTCCTCCGTTGGAGGATCGTCGGCGGGTTCTTCCGCCTCCGGCGAGGGAATCGTTCCGGCGGGATCGTCCGCCGCGGAAAGAAGCACGTTCGTTCCCGCCGGCGTCTCTCCTCCCCCGCGAAACCAGGGGCCGAAGATGAGCAGGACGGCCACGACGGCCGCGATCGCCCCGACCGCGGCGGGCAGGGGGATGCGGCGGAGCAGCCCCGCGCGCGATCGCGTACCGGCGCTTGCCCGGTGAAGATCCCAGCACAGGGCCGGGAAGGTCCGTTCCGCTTTGATATCGACGCCGCGTCCGTCGGGCGCCTCGAAGGACGGGAAGAATACCGAGTCGCCCAGGACCCGGCGGTTCCGTTCGATGAACTCGCGCGATGGAACGAAGACGAGGGCGTGGCGTCCCGCGGGGAGTCGGAACCGCTCGAGGACGAAGAGGTCCTCGGCGAAGGTCGAGAAGAGATCCTTCTGCTCCCGTTCCGCCCGGAGGGGAACCTCGGCGACCGCGCAGGCCGATGCGAGCGGCCCCTCCTCCCCCGTCACCGCGTTCCGGTGGATCGCGACGCAATCCTTCCCGCGGAGGAGGTGTATCTCCTCTCCACGCCTGATCATCGCGACGAACAGGATACCGGCCATCAGCTCGTCGACCGGCGTTCCGCCCGCCGCGGTTTCGAGCCGTTCGACGAGACGCGCGAAGAAAACCGAGGGCGATCCGAGCCGTGAATCGGAGATCGCGTCACGGAAGAGCCGCCTCAGCGCCGGACCGCGCGAGGGGTCCCCCGGGGAGACGAAAACGAAGAACTCCTCGCCGTCGGACCGGCGAGGCAGCTCCTGATAGACGAATGCGTTGTCGTAACCGTCGGAACCGAGGCACACGAAAGCTGTTTTTTTCATTGCGACCACCTCGATTGCGGAGGGTAGTCGCCGGGGTGGAAAAAATCAACAGGAAATCGCCGCGGGCCGGCCGGGGCGCCGGTCAGCGCCTGAAGAGCCTGCGTACGGTGCCGGCAATGCGATCGATTGGACCCTCGCCGCGGTCGTACGACCCGCCGACCAGGTCCATATATTTGCGGGCGACACGATGTTCCTTGTCCCACTTCAACGATTCACGGAAGTGCTTGATCGCGAGGCTCTTCAATCCCGCCTTGAAATAGACCACACCGAGATTCGCGTGGTAGTCGGGGTTGTAGAACTCCATCTGGATCGCCTGCTTGCAGGAATCCCTCGCCTCGTGAAGCCGCGTGCCGAGCATCGCCAGGGAGAAGCCGTACCAGCTGTTGTAGGCCGGGTTCGTGGGATCGTACTTGCGGGCCGCCTTGATGAGAAGAACCGCCTTGTCGAATCTCCCGGCCCTGATCGCCTCTTTCGCCTGGGTGAACGACAGCTGGGCCGAGCGGCGATCCTTCTCCTGCATCGCGATTCCGTGATGGGAATGGACCTTGCCCTTCCGCAGGAACTCGTCGTAATCGTGCCTCTTCTGCGGATTGCTCAGGACGGAGTACGCCTCGTTGATCATCTTGAACTTTTCCCGGCTCTCGACGCTCTCCCCCGCGACATCCGGATGGTAGAGCTTCGCGAGGCGGAAATAGTTCTTCTTGATGTCCTCGTTCGACGAGGTCGGCCATGCCTCGAGCATCGAGTAGTAATCCTGTTTCAGTTCCGTTTTCGACACGGGTTACCCCTTGTGCACGGGCTTGACTTCGTCCATGAGATTGCGCGCCAGTTCGTTTTCCGGATCGAGCACGAGGACCTTCTCGAGATGCGTGACCGCTTCGTCGCGTGCCCCCTTCTCGAAGAGCGTCAACGCGAGATTGACGCGCGCTTTCAGGTATTCGGGATGTATCTTCAGGGCCGTCTCGAATTCCATGACGGCATCGTCCGTCATGCCCTTGTTCGCGTATGCGATACCGAGAAGATTGTGCAGGTCGGGGTAGTTCGGGTTCATCGACAGGCACTTCTTGAGCTCCGCGAGCGCGAAATCGTAATCCCCGTTCTGTATCGCCTCGAGAGCGATCTGCTTGCTGACCTGCGAGGATGAGGGCTTCTCCTCGAGCAGCCGCCTGAACTCCGCGGCGAGGGAGGAGGGCGACGCCCCGTTCTTCAACTCGCTCAGGACCTCCGCGACCTGTTCGGCGAGAAAGCTCGGCGCCACCTGGAGGCATGCGTCGAGCTGCTCGATCGCCTCGCCGATCTCGCCGTCCACCGCGCATGAGCGGGAGAGCATGATCCTCGCCCTGAAGAAATTGGGGTTTATTTCGAGGGCCTTGCGCAGACGTTCCCGCGCGTCGAGCCGTTTACCCGACTGCTCGTACACGCGCGCGAGCGTGTAGTGCACGTCGGCGTACCGGGGCTCGATCCGTATCGCCTTTTCGAGGATCTCGGCGGCGCGCTCCTCGCGCCCCCCCTCCTCGAGCTGCTTCGCGTACTCGATATACGCCTCGACGAGGTACATCCTGACCATCTCGTGGTCAGTATCCTTCCGTACCCCGCCCTGCCTCTCGAGGTAATCCTCGAAGGCCCTGCAGGCCTTCCGGTAATCTCCCTTGTTGAGATTCTCGACGGCTTTCTTCAAGCCCGTCCTCGGTAACAGCCTGACGAAGCGATCGATGAACATGCGTGCTGCCTTCCGTCTTTGTTGCCCGGATATGTCGATACGGCGGACACCCCGAGACCGTTCATGCAAGGAAGGGGCCAATCGTTCGGAATGGTTCAGCGGGGAGCCGCGGAAGTGCAACCGGCTTTCTCGGAAAGGGTTTCGCCGATTCCCCGCGCCGTTTCGGAGACGACCGCGGTGCGTTCGACGACGAGAAACCCGGCCGAGGCATAGGTGGGTCGCGCTTCGACGACCACGCGCATCATGCATTTTGCACGCGGACCGTCCGATGCGCAGTTGGCCTCGATCCGTCTCGTGAAACGTCCGCCGGGAAGAAGATGCCCGTCGAGGAGGGTCGCGACGAGCCGTCCCCGTTCATCCTCGACACGGCAGTCGATCGAAGCGTGCTCGGTCAACAGGAAGGAGACGTTCACGGCGAAGCGGTTCGAGTCCGCGGCGAACGCGGGGCCGTCGGCCCGGAGATCGAACACGTCCACGCCGATCCACCGGTACCTCGCGCCGCCGCGCTCGGAGACGAACACCTGTCCGAAGCGGCGGTTTATGGCTATGCCGCGCGGTTCGTCGAAGTGGATGCGCCCCTTGCGCGATCCGCCGACCGCGACGATGTATCCGAGGTGCCGGTCGAACTTCCTCAGGACACCGGCGGGCGGGTCCGTCACCCAGACGTTTCCGTAGTAGTCGATCGCCAGGTCCTCGAAACGACCGTCGCCCCGTGGAAGATCGCCGTACATCGAGATCGCGCCTACCCGTCCGTCCGCGGCGACGAGCCGGAGACGACGGCCGGAGCTGTCGATGACCGCCGCGAAATAGTCGGCATAATAGACCCACGGATCGCCCTCGGAAAGCACGTCGATGCCGGTCGGGCCGTCGAGCCTCCCCCGATCGAGCGCCGGGCCGATCGTCGCGATATCGGTGCCGTCGGGCAGGAAGACCGACACGCGGTCGTTTCCCGTGTCGGCAACCCATACCGCCCCTCCGCTGTAGGCGATTCCCTCGGGTCCGCGGAACGGCACCCCTCCCGCGCCGGTGTACACGCGCGACAGGCGGAGCTGCCCGTCCTCGTACCGGAAACGAACGATGCGGTCGTTTCCCGTATCGGCGACGAAGACGTCGCCGCTGTCGCTTCCGGCGACGTCCGTCGGTCGCGAGAACCGTGTCTCCCCCGCGGCCCCGGCGATCCCTATCGACCGCATGCCCCGGTTGAATATGATACTGTTTTGCCCGCGATCGCAGCCGAAGACCGTCAATTCGTCATCGTCCCGCCCGGAGGAGGTATCGTCCTCCGAGATCAGCTTGACGCAGTGGATTCCGCGCGGGTCGTCGAAGCGCTCGCGCGTCCCCGTATAGACGCCGAGAAGGAATTGCCCGACGCGATCGATTCCGAGACAATGGTTCCACGGGGGCTCGACGAGCGTCTTCTCCCGCTCCCCGCCGATCGCCAGGGGGAACAGGAAAAGACTCGCCATGAAGAGGAACAGGAGCTGTCTGACCTTCATCCGTCTCTCTTTCCGGCCGAAGCGCCCCGGTATGCCGCCCATGCGTCGAGCACGCGGCGCACGTACCGGCGCGTCTCGGCGACGCCGATCATCTCGACGGCGGCCATGGGGTCATGAGAGGGAATGAAAGTTTTACGCCAATCCCGCATTTTTCCGTGTCCCGCGTTGTAGGCGGCTGCCGCGGAGACGATCGAATCGTCGCCCCGGTCGAGAAGGAACCGGAGGTACCACGCCCCGGCACGAAGAGAGAAGACCGGGTCGACCAATCGTTCCCCGCCCGACTCCCCCGCCCCCGTCTTTCCGCCGATCCACGCGGCCGTCGCGGGCATGAGCTGCATGAGACCCATCGCGCCGGCGGAGGAGACGGCGTTCCGGTCGAAAAGGCTCTCCTCCCGCGCGACGGCGAGAATCAGCTCCGGCGGCAAGTTGAAGGCCGCCGCCGCTTCCGTCACCGCCTCCGCGTACGCGACGGGCCAAAGGACGCCGTTTCTTCCCCGCCGCCGGGCGTCGATCCCAGCCGCGGCCCGGAGCGCGAGCGGAACGAGTCCGGCGGAACGCGCTTCCCGGTAGATCACGATACGCGCCGCCTCGTCGCCGCCGTGCGCCTCGAGGAGCGCCTCGCCGATCTCCGCCGCCTCGTCCGCGAGACCCTCGTTCAGCGCAAATCTCCACGCGCCGTAGACCGGATCGGCGAGCATCTCCTCCGTCGGCCCGGCCGACGCGGCGAAGACCTCGAATGCCTCGTGCTCCGCCGACGCGATCGATGCGATGCGCTCAGCGGGGTCGGAAGGCTCTTCCGGCACGATGAGCATGCCTGGCTGCCCGGCGGCGAGCAGGGCGTACGCGGAGGAGGGGTGGCGCTCCACCAGGCGGCGCCTCCATTCCGCCCCCCGATCGCTCCCGGCCGCTCGTCCGAGCCAGTAGAGTGCGGGAGCTTCGAGCCTGCGGTCGCCGCGTTCGAGCACGTCGAGCAGGACCCGCTCCGCCTCCTTTCCGTCACCCCGGCCTGCCAGCAGGACCGCTTCGGCGATCGCGGCCTCCCCGGCCGTGTACGATCCGGGCGCCCGACCCCGGAGCTCGGCGAAGAGTCGGATCGCGCGGAGCGGACGGTTGCGCGCGATCTCGATCCGTGCTGACGTGTCGAGCGCCCCGGCGCTTCGAGGATCGTCCGGGTAATACATGCCGAATGTCCGGTAGAGGGACGCCGCATCGTGATCGCCGAGTCTCAGCGCGATCGCGGCCATCCGGATCAGCGCGTCCCGCTTCACCGCCACCGCCTCGCGCGAATGGTGGAGGCGCGCATAGATGCGCCGTGCCGTCTTCGGCGATCCCGTGCGCTCGAATACGCGGGCTTCGAGGAGCCGCCCCTGCGCGCCGAACCGGTCCCGGGCCATCCCGGCCGCCGCGAAGGCGGCCTCCTCGTTTCGGGCGCCGAGGGCGAGTTCGACGAGCGATCCGAGGTCATCGAGATCGAGTCGAAGGAGGAGGGAATCGACGCAGAGCATCCCGGCGGTTTCCCGATCGGCCGGAGGCATGCCGGCTCGCCCCGCCGCCGCCGCCAGATCGGCGCTTCCCGCGAGATCCCTCCCGTCGAGAAGCGCGGCCGCCACGTGGGCCAGCGTGCGCGCCGACGGGGCCGCCAGCGGGAGGCGGCCGGCAAGACGGTCCCATGAGCCGGGCAGGACCTCGGAGACGACGTCGAGCAACCGGCCGTCGAGCCACGGCGAGGAGACGCCCTCGACGGCGGTGTAGGTTGCGCACGCCGCTGCCGCCTCGGAGCGCAATCCGAGCGCCCCGCACGCGCGGGCCCGCCAGTAGAGCCGATACCGCTCGAGGAGGGGATTGTTTCGCGGTTTTTCGAGGGCGTCGAGCGCCTCGCGCCAGCGTTCGAGCTTCGCCAGCGCCACGGCCCGGGCGAGGGGATCGATGCCCGCTCCCGCGGCGATCGCCTCCGCGTACTCCCCCGCCATCATCAGCATCGCCGCACGGCCGGGATCATCGGACGGCATCGCCGTCGCCGCCTCGCGGTATTCGGCATTCCAGACGCGCTCGTTTCGGCGGCCCTCCGCCGGCGGGAACGCCATGACGGCCGAGGCGCAGCAGAAGGCCGCGCAGATGAGCGCCGGAATGCCGATTCGTCTTCTCATGGGGAAACGATGCGCCGCGACGCCGCCCCGCCCGGGAAACAGGGGCGTGTCATTCCCACTCGATCGTGCTCGGCGGTTTCGAGCTGATATCGTAGACGACACGGTTGACGCCGTCGACGCGGTTGATGATCTCGCTGGCGACGTTCTGCAGGAAATCGTACGGCAGCCTCGCCCAGTCGGCCGTCATGCCGTCGGTACTGGTGACGGCACGCAGCGCGGCGGCCCGCTGGTAGGTGCGTTCGTCTCCCATCACCCCGACGCTCTTGACGGGCAGAAGAACGGCGAACGCCTGCCAGACCTCGTCGTAGAGCTTTTCGCGCTTGAGGGCGTCGATGAAGATCCGGTCGACTTTTCTCAGCAGGTCGAGGTCTTCGCGGCAGACCGCCCCCGGCACGCGGACGCCGAGCCCCGGTCCCGGGAAGGGATGCCTGCCGATCTGCTTCTCCGGAAGGCCGAGAAAACGTCCCACCTCCCTCACCTCGTCCTTGAAGAGGAGGGCGAGCGGCTCGACGAGCTCGAAACCGAGCTCCTCGGGAAGCCCACCGACGTTGTGGTGCGACTTGATCGTCGCCGACGGTCCGACGGTCGAACAGCTCTCGATCACGTCCGGGTAGAGGGTGCCCTGGGCCAGGAAATCGAAGGGCCCGTGGATCCTGCTCTGCTCCTCGAAGACGTCGATGAAGCACTTGCCGATCGCCTTCCGCTTCTCCTCGGCGTCGGTCAGGCCGTCGAGACGGGAGAGGAATTCGTCTGCCGCGTCGACGATCACGGCCTCTCCGGTGATGTAATGCGAAAACAGCTCGCGCACCTCGTCGACCTCCCCCTCCCTGAGAAGACCGTTGTCGACGAAGACGGGGCAGAGTCCCGCCCCGATCGCCCGGTCGACGAGCACGGCCATCACCGAGCTGTCGACCCCGCCGCTCACCGCGCAGAGGACGCGCCCCGTTCCGACCTTCTCGCGGATCTTCTCGATTTCGCGCTCGACGAAGCTCGCCGACGACCAGGACGGTTCGGCGCCGCAGATGCGGAAGAGGAAATTCCCGAGGATCCGGTCGCCGTGCTCGGTGTGGAAGACCTCGGGATGGAACTGCAGCCCGTAGATACCGCCGCGGTCGTCGACGACGGCGGCGAGGGGACACCCCTCCGACGAGGCGATCGCGCGGAACCCGCGTGGAAGGGTCTTCACCCGGTCGCCGTGGCTCATCCAGACGCGCTGGGACGCGGGCGTGCCGTGGAAGAGGTCGTTGGACGTCTCGGCCTCGATCATCGTGTGTCCGTATTCGCGGTGCTCGGCGCGCTCGATCGTCGAGCCCCGGTCGCGGGAGATGAGCTGCATGCCGTAGCAGATGCCCAGGACGGGAAGGCCGAGCGAGAAGATGTCCGCTTCGAGACCGGGGGACCCGTCCGCGATGACGCTTGCCGGCCCGCCCGAGAGGACGATCCCGACCGGTTTCTCGGCGCGGATCTCCTCGATCGACGCGTCGTTGGGGAGGATCACGGAGAAGACGTGCGCCGCGCGTATCCGCCGCGCGATCAGTTGCGTGTACTGCGATCCGAAATCGAGAATGACGATCGATGCGCCGTCCCAGTCGCGTTCCTTCACGTCCCTCTCCTAGTGTCTGAAGTGCCGTCTTCCCGTCATGACCATCGTGAGGCCGAGCTTTTCGGCCGCGGCGACGACCTCCTCGTCGCGCATCGAGCCGCCCGGCTGGACGATGCACCTGACTCCCGCGCGGGCGAGCGTCTCGGGTCCGTCGGGGAAGGGGAAGAAGGCATCCGAGCCCGCAGAGCACCCCTCGATCTCCAATCCCTCCCGGCGGGCCTTGTCCACGGCGATCATGCATGAATCGACCCTGCTCATCTGCCCCGCGCCGACGCCCACCGTGCCTTCGCGGTCGCAGATGACTATGGCGTTCGACTTCACGTGCTTCGCGACGACCCACGCGAGCCGCATCGCCTTCGTTTCGTCCGGAGAGGGCGCGCGCGAGGTCGCCAGCCGCCAGTCGTCGAGTTCCGGGAACCCCTCGTCCCGTTCCTGCACGAGGAGAAGGGGGCCCGCCTCGCTCGTGACGAGCCCGGCGAGATCGCGCTCCCATTCCTCGTCGCAAAGCGCCAGCAGGCGGAGATTCTTCTTCTTCCGCAGGGATTCCCGCGCCTCGTCGGTATAGCCGCGGGCGATGAGGACCTCGACGAACCCCTCCTTCGACGCATCGGCGAGACGGCCGTCGATCTCGCCGTTCACCGCGACGATCGACCCGAACGCCGACACCGGATCGGTCTTCCTGGCCCTGACGAAGCTCTCCCACGGCGTCGCGCACACTGCCGCGCCGCACGGATTCGCGTGTTTCATCACGGCGCAACCCCCGGGGCCGAGATCCCTGGCAAGCCTGAAGGCGGCCCAGGTGTCCTGGATGTTGTTGTAGGACAATTCCTTGCCCTGGTATTGCACGAACTCGTGGAACCGGCCGACCGGCGGGTCCTGCCGGTAGAGCGCGGCCGCCTGGTGCGGATTCTCGCCGTACCGCAGCGGGCGGATCTTCGTGTAGACCGTGACGAGCTGTCCGGGAAGATCCCCGTCCTCTTCGCGCTCGTCGTACCAGCGCGAGATCGCCGCGTCATAGGATGCGGTGTGATGGAACGCCTTCGAGGAGAAACGACGCCGCGTCTCGAGGGTGAGCGAATCGCCGTTCCCGTCCATCTCCGCGATGACGGCCCCGTAATCCCCGGGGTCGACGACGACGGCGACGGAGTGGAAATTCTTCGCGGCGGAACGGATGAGCGTGGGGCCCCCGATATCGATCTGTTCCACGATCTCCCGCTCCGAGAGCGTCGGATCGGACGAGGCCTCCCGGAACCGGTAGAGGTTGACGGCCACGAGGTCGATCAGTGCGATCCCCAGTTCGGCGGCCTGTTCGAGGTGCGCTTCCCTGTCGCGGTCCGCGAGGATCCCGCCGTGCACCTTCGGATGGAGGGTCTTGACACGCCCGTCCATGCATTCGGGGAATCCGGTGAGATCGCTGATCTCCGTGACGGCGATCCCCGCTCCGGCGATCGCCCGCGCCGTGCCGCCCGATGCGACGATCTCGACGCCCCGCGAGGCGAGCTCTCGCGCGAACTCGACGACGCCGGTCTTGTCCGTGACGCTCATCAACGCCCGTTCGATCCTTCTGTTCATAGGTACCTTTCGATATCGATGCCAGGAAAGAGCCGTTCGGCGGCCATGCGGTACCTGTCCGCCGTTTTCGCGACTATCTCGTCCGGCAACTCGGGCGCCGGCGGCGTATGGTCCCAACCGCTTTCATCCAGCCAGTCGCGGACGAACTGCTTGTCGAGGCTCTCCTGCGGACGGCCCTCTCCGTATTCCTCCGCGAGCCAGAACCGAGACGAGTCCGGCGTGAGGGCCTCGTCGATCAGCGCGATCTCGCCGTCGATCACGCCGAATTCGAACTTCGTGTCGGCGATGATGATCCCCCGCGTCGCGGCGTGATCGGCCGCGCGCGCGTAGAGCGACAGGCTGAGGTCGCGGATGCGGTCGACCGTCTCCCTCCCGACGATGTCGGCCGCCCGTTCAACCGAGATGTTCTCGTCATGCCCCTCGTCCGCCTTCGTCGACGGCGTGAATATCGGCTCATCGAGCTTCTGCGAGAGAAGGAGCCCCGGGGGAAGATCGATGCCGCAGATTGCACCGGTCGCGGAATATTCCCTCCACCCCGATCCCGTGATGTATCCTCGGACGATGCACTCGAGATCGATCCGTTCCGCCTTCCGGACGAGCATCGACCTGCCTCCCAGCTCCCCGGCGAACCGGTCGAACGGGGGCGGGAAATCCGCAGGCTCGGTCGAGAGGAGATGGTTGGGCACGTCGGCGAAATGCCGGAACCATGCGGCGGAGATCATGTTCAAAATGATCCCCTTTCCCGTGATCGGCGTGGGAAGGACGGAATCGTAGGCCGAGATCCTGTCGGTCGCCACGACGATCAGCGTGTCGCCGATCCCGTAGACGTCCCGTACTTTGCCGCGGTACGACGGACGAACGCCTGGCAGATCGGCGTACCTCTCCCGGTCACCCTCATTCTTCATCGAGTATCTTCACTCTCCTTCCGTCGACGCGGAGTCTTCCCGTCGCGTACAATCTCACCGCTTCCGGGTAGGCCGCGTGTTCCTCGACGAGGATGCGGGCGCTGAGCCTCTCCTCGTCGTCCGAATCGAGTACGGGCACGACGCGCTGGACGATGACCGGACCGGTATCGACGCCCGAGTCGACGAAGTGGACCGTGCAACCCGAATACCTGACGCCGTATTCGAGCGCCTGCCGCTGTCCGTTCAATCCCGGGAAACTCGGGAGAAGCGCCGGGTGGATGTTCATCATCCTCCCCGCGTACTCATCGAGGAGCCGTCCCTTCACGACGCGCATGAACCCGGCGAGGCAGACGAGATCGATCTCCTGCGCCCGGCAGAGTTCGAAGATCTTCTCGCTGGACTCGGGCGACATCGAGCCCTTCCGCGGGCCGCAATCGACGACCGCCGCCTCGATGCCCCGTTCCCCGGCAATGCGGAGCGCCTCCGCTTCGGGATTGTCGACGACGAGAAGATGGATTCCTGCAGGAACGTTCTCGCCGTCCGCCGCAAGCGCGAGCGCCTCGAAATTGCTCCCGCGGCCGGATGCCAAAACGGCGATTCGTATGGGCTTCATGCGGCTCCTTCCATCGATCGCGCCGGCGCGGGCATCGGTCCAAAGACCGGTGCGACCGCCCCCGCTCGACGATCCGGCGTTGTGCGGTGGAGATTCGCGACTCCGGTACGAGGCGATTGTACCGTCATGGACCGGGTGCGTCAAGCGGCTTTCAGCGCTCCCGTTCCGCGGGATAGACGATGCGCCCCTCCCCGACGGACCGCACCGAGAGGGTGAGACGGGCGCGGGCCTCACCGACGGGACAACCCGGACGGGGCGGGAACGGAACGGCGCCGATCAGCGCCTCGAGGTCGCCGACGACGATGGTCGCGGCCCGGCCGTCCGCGATGACCGTCGCTCGCCATCGATCGCTCTCGGCGCCGACGAGTGCGTACGGACTGAGCACGATACGGCCGACGCCGAGACGCGACGCGATACGCCCGGCCGCCGCCGCTCCACGCCCGTCGCCCTGGAGCACGACGAGCAGATCGACCGCTCCGACGCCGCGTCGCCACAGTCCCGAGACGATCCGTTGCGCGTCGTTCGCCCGGAATACCGTCTCGACGATGAGGATCCTTTCTCCGTCCTCGACGAGACACGCCCGCCCGTCGATACGTTCGACCGATGGTCCGCGAACTGCGTCCCCCCCTCCGCACAGGAAGGAGACGGCGAGAAGCGCCGCCGCCGTCGACAGCCGGCCGCGCCGCCCCGGCGAGCCGAGGGAAACGCAGAGAAGCCCGAGTCCGGCGACGTATGCCGGCAGGGCGAATGTCCCCCGGTAGATGGCCGGGCAGGGAAGGCGGCACATTGCGGCCGGCAGCTTTTCGAGCAGGAACGCGAGCGGTTCGGCGAGGGCTGCCAACGCTGGCAGACAACTCGAAGGAAACAGTATATACGCCATTCCTACATACAGATAGAGCGTCACCGGTATCATCGCGACCAGGGTCGCCAGCGGCGATACGAGCGGGACGCGCCCGAATATCAGGGCAATCACGGGTAGCGTCCCGGCGAGAATGGACGCCGAGAGCGTGAGGGCGCAGACGATGGCTCGGGCGACACCCCTCGCCCCTCCCCGCCGTCCCCCGAACCGGTTCATGGCGGGAATCGCCAGGAAGGCGATCGCCGCCACGGCCGATGCCGACAATGCGAAGGAGAGGGTCGCGAGGCTCCGGGGAACGACGACGGCCGCCGCGAGCACGCAGAGCCACAGGGAGTTTTCGAGCGACGGCGCGAGTCCCGCGCTTCGCCGGAGAATCGCGACACCGCCGAGAAGGAGCGCACGGACGAGCGATGGCGGAAATCGAGCGGCGGCGGCGTAGATGAGCGCCGCGGAGGCCGTCGCCGCCTCTCTCGATCGCCGCGAGATCCCCGATGCGGCGAACGCGGCCCCGACACCGATCAGGACGACGCCGAGATGAAGTCCGCTCAGGGCCAGAAGGTGCGACAGGCCGAGATACCGGTATCGTTCGATCGTTTCCGGCGGCAGGGCGCCGCGATCGGCGAGCAGCAGCGCCCGGATAAAGGCCCGGGCGGTCGGCGACAGAACGCCCCGATCGCATCGCGCCCGTGCGCGAGCGGCGATGCGATCGACGATGGCGACGTGCTGCCCCGCGGAACCCTCTTCGACCTCTCCGCGGATCGAGGCGCCCGCCCCCATGAGAACGATGCCCGCCGCAGCCGTCGTCGCGGCTCGCCGCCATCGCCGACGGGCGACGTCCGTTCCCGGCCGACCGCCCGCCCGAGCGGTGCCGGCGAACCGGAGACACCAGCCCGCCGCGACGATGAAGGCGAGTATCCCCGCGAGTACGGCGCCGCCGCCCTGCGGGCGCAAGAGCCCCAGACACAGAAAAACGGTCCACCACATCGTCGTCATCCGCCACCACCCCGGACCGTCCCGTCGCGCCGTCTCAGCCGGTCATGTCGTTCGCTTCCCCCCCGCCGTCGTAGAACGTCACGCGGTCCTTGCCGCCGCTCTTCGATATGTACATCGCCTTGTCGGCCTTGCGGAACAGTTCCGACTCGTCCTGCGCATCCACCGGGTAGATGCAACCGCCGACGCTGATCGTGACCGACACGCGTTCTCCTTCGTCGAGATCGACGCCGAGTTCGGCGACGACCTCGCGGACGCGTTCGGCGGTCCTCGCCGCCGGTTCCCTGCCCGCCCCCGGCAGCAGGGCGATGAACTCCTCGCCCCCGTACCGGAAGAGGAGATCGATCTTCCGCAGGTGCCGTTTCATCGCCTGCGCGACGAGGCGAAGGATCCGGTCTCCCGCCTCGTGGCCGTGCACGTCGTTGACCCGCTTGAAATCGTCTATGTCGATCATGAGGAAGGCGAGTTCCTTCCTGTCCCGCTGGGCACGCTCTATCTCGAGCCTCACCTGCGCCTCGTACGAATTGCGGTTGTGCACGCGGGTGAGGGAGTCGATCGAGACCATCTTCTCGAGCGAATCGTGGTTGGCGAGGACCGCGAGAACGCCGCGTCCGAGGATGGCGAGATTGAATATCGTGTCGTTCCCCGGCGTGTCGCGGTCGGGAAGATGCACCTCGAGGATCCCCCGCATGCGGGTCTCCTCGTAGAGGGGGACGAGGATGATCGATTCCGTGCCGGGAAGGACGCGGAACAGGCTCGGGCCGGGAAAGGCTTCCGCCTCCCGCGAGAAGCGGTGGAGCCGGTGCCGCTTGCCGGTCCGCATGACCGGCCCGTAGAGCCCGCTCTTCGACAGGTCTCCCGGCGTCGCCCAGCGGACGCCGACGCTGTCGCGCTCCGGCGGAACCTCCTCCTCGGTAACGAGGACGAGATGCCCGGTGGCTCCGCGATGCACGTGCCCGGCGAGCGCGATCAGCTCCTCGAGCCGGATCGCGATGCTCCCGGGCGCGCTGTCGATCGACAGCGAGGAGATGATCCCCGCGAGGACGGAAGGCAGTATCCCCTCGGCGACGCGCCGCTCCCCGCTGATCTCCTCCCATTCACGCCCGGTCATCTCGAGCGTCACGCCGGCCGGTTTCCCGACCTGCCGGTAGGTGATGCTCACGCCGTTTGGACGGCGATCGAAGTCCTTTCGACGAAACACGCCCTTCCGGGAGAGCTCCTCCATCGAGAGGAAGGCCTCCCTGAGCATCTCCGTCCTCCCGCCCCCGGAAAGGACCCTGAGGACCCCGTCCAGGCGTTTCGAGGAGAGGAGATGTCTGGGTATGATCCGTGAAAGAAGGTACGAGTAATCTTTCGCAAACCCAGGATGCATGTCCTTCTTCCCAGCGGCGTGGGGATTCCGCCCACGGCGTGTCCGTATGTAACGTACCAGTTTCATTATACCTCATCCGAGCCGTCCGTTTCCACCAAAAGCCTGCGTCCTCTTCCTCGGCGCACTTGAACCGGGCATGGATTTCGCATATATTGCCTCTTGATGCGGTACGCGAATTTCATATCGACACGTCTCCTGCCGGCCGTCGTCGCCGCCGCTCTCCTCATGGGATGCGTCGCCGGAACGGGTCGGATCCCCGATCCCGCCGTCGACGGCGTCCCCGGGAGCGAGGCGGAGATGTACATGCTGTACCCGCAGCTGCTCCACCTCCACGAACGGTACGACGAGACGGCTGCCTACTATTACCTCGGGGACCTCGAATCGTCGATCCTCCTCGGCGAGGAGCTCGTCGTCTCCATCGACGACATGAAATCGACCGCCCCGGATGCCTTCGTCTGCGATCATCTCGATACGCTGTCCGACTGGACGAAGTGTTTGCTGCAGCGTGTCAGGCAGGAGGAACTCGACCGCGAATGGCGCAACCACACCCTCGCGGCACTCGATTCCATCGCGAGCCGGCACGTCGTCGAGGACGAGATAGAGATCGTCCTCAACTGGCGCACCGAGCAGATGCTGAAGTACTTCCAGGGCAGGGGCCGTCGGCATTTCCGTCTCTGGCTCGATCGGACGGCGGTCTACCGGGACATCATCGAGCCGATCCTCGTCGAGGTCGGGGTCCCGCGCGACCTCCTCTACCTCGCCGTGATCGAGAGCGGCCTCAACCTCTCCGCCCGTTCCAACGTCAAGGCGACCGGTCCCTGGCAATTCATGTCCGGTACGGCGCGCCTCTTCGGCCTGCGGGTCGACTGGTGGATCGACGAGCGCATGGACATCGTGGCCTCCACCTACGCGGCGGCCCATTACCTGAAACACCTCCACGGCCTCTTCGGCTCGTGGCAACTCGCCCTCGCCTCCTACAACGCGGGCGAATACCGCGTCGCCCATGCCGTATCGCGGCAGAAGACGGAAGATTACTGGAAGCTCCGCCTTCCCAGCCAGACGCGCTGGTTCGTGCCGAAGTACATGGCCGCTCTCGCGATCGGGCGCAACCCGTCGGCCTACGGCTTCGACGAGCCCTCGGGCGAACCGCTCGAGTTCGATCTCGTCACGGTCGACCAGTCCACCGACCTCCGGCTCATCGCGAAGGCGGCCGGGTGCACCGTGATGCGCATCAAGAACCTCAACCCGGCGCTCAAGCGCTGGGCCACGCCGCCCAATTCGGTTATCGACCTGAAGGTGCCCCGCGGTTCCGGACCCGACGTCGCCGCGGCCCTCGCCGGCATTCCCCCCGGCGAGCGAGTATCCTGGCACCGGCACCGCGTGAAGCGCGGAGAGGCGCTCTCGCGCATCGCGGCGACGTACGAGATCTCCATCCGCGAGCTGAAGAAGCTGAACGGGATCACGAACGTGCACCGCATCCGGGAGGGCTCGGTCCTTCTCATCCCCGTGCGCGACGCCGAACCCGCCGTTTCGTCAAGCGAGGAGCCGGCCTGGCGCAGCGCCCCCGACCTTCCCGACCGTATCCGGGTGAAACGGTACGCGGCCCCCGAGGGCCGGCGGAAAATCGTCTACACCGTCCGCGATCATGACACGCTCAGCGAGATCGCCGAACGATTCCACGTGGGTTTGAGCCGTCTCCGCTCGTGGAACGATCTCCGGTGGTCCTCGACGATCCATCCGGGCGACCGGCTCGTCGTCTACGTAGCGCCCGACGCGGCGCTTCCTCCCGGCGCGGCCGAGGACGGCGACGCTCCCCCCCCCGTCTCGGGAAAGAAACGCGTCGTGCACGTCGTGGCGAGCGGCGAGACGCTTACCTCGATCTGCCGCCGCTACCGCGCGCGCATATCCGATATCCTCGCGTGGAATACGAATATCAGGAAGAACCGCATCTATCCGGGGGACCGGATAACCATCTGGACCGACGTCGACTGATCACGCCTCGCCGTCCATGTGGCAATTGCCGTCGTCGAGCGCGAGACGCGGAACCGCGCCACCCCTCATCGGACCGCACACGAGGCAGTTCGTGCCGATCGTCGACCCGCCGGGGATGATCGTCTTCCTCCCGACGATCGTCAGGCCGAAATCCAGGTATTCCGGCTGGAGCTCGTTGGGAACGGAGTGATCGCCAGCGCCGACCTTCGCTCCCCGTCCGACGACGCAGTGCTTGTCGACGATCGCGTTCCGGATCTCCGCGCCGCCGCGGATCGTCGTGCCGTGGAAGAGGATCGAGTTGCTCACGCGCGCCCCCTTCTCGACGACGACCCCCGGCGAGAGAATCGAATTCTCGACCTCCCCCCTGACGACGCACCCGTTGCAGACGAGCGAACGCGACACGCGCGCGCTCCGGTGCACGAGGAGCGGCGGCCGGTCGTCCGAGACGGTGAGAACGGGCCTGCGATCCCTGTACAGGCCGAGCCGTGACCGGTTTCCGAGAAGGTCCAGGCTCGCCCGGTAGTACGCGCCGAGCGTGCCGATGTCGAGCCAGTACCCGCCGTACCGCCATGCCGAGACGAGCCTGCGCCTGACGAGATGCGGAACGACGTGCTTCCCGAAATCGAGATTGTCGAACCGCTTCTTGAGTTCGCGGAGGGTCTGCACGAGGAAACGGCGGTCGAAGACGTAGATGCCCATCGACGCGAGATTCCCCTCCGTCTTCTCCGGTTTCTCCTCGAAACGGGTGATCAGCCCTCCTCCGTCGACTGTCGCGATGCCGAATTCCCTGCAGAGGGCCGGTTCGACTTCCACGACGCCGACGGAGGCCGGCTTTCCCGACTCGCGGTGGAAACGGATGAAATCGCCATAATCCGAACGGTAGACGTGATCCCCTGAGAGTATGAGTATCTGGTCGCTCGCGATGTCATCGAGGACCGCGAGATTCTGGAAGATGGCGTCCGCCGTTCCCTGGTACCAGTCGGCCGCCTGCGGTCCCAGGTGCGGGTGCAGGACGTGCAGGCCGCCGGTGAGCCGGTCGAGGTCCCATGGACGCCCGATCCCGAGGTGCCGGACCAGGGATCGGGAGATGTACTGCGTGAGGACGTAGACATCAGTGATTCCCGAGTGCACGCAGTTCGTCAGGGTGAAATCGATGATGCGGTAGCGCCCCGCGAAGGGAACGGCCGGTTTCGCGCGGAACCGGGTGAGGAGACTCAGCCGCTTGCCGACGCCGCCCGCGAGGATGAAGGCCGCCGTCCCGCTCATCGTTTCCTCTCCCGGATGTTCACCCGCGGCTCGACTGCGAAGCCGGCGGGGATACGGACGCCCGCGGCGATGCGCGCCGATTTGCCGATCAGTGCGATCCCCTTCGCCGGCGATTTCTCCGTTCCCGTCGTCTCGAGGGAAACGGCGCCCGGCGCCGATTCCGCCACGACTCCAACGCTCGCCCCCGTCCCGATGCGCACGTGCTTGTCGATGATCGACCGCTTCACCACCGCGCCGACACCGATGCTGGCGAAGGAAAAGACGATGCTGTCCTCGACCACGGCGTTGCGACCGATGCGGGCGCCCGGAAAGAGGATGCTGTTCCTGACCGCTCCCTTGATGTCGCACCCGTTCGCCATGATCGAACCGGCCACCGCCGACGACCTGGCGAAGCGGGCGGGAGGCAGATCCTCCACTCTCGTGAAGACGTCCCGTCCGGTCTCGAAGAGCATCGAACGATCGCCGAGCAGGCGCATCGATGCCCGGTAATAGCTCCCCACCGATCCGACGTCCTCCCAGTATCCGTCGAAATCGTGCCCCGTGACGCCTCCCTGGTCGACGAGGGGCATGAGTATGTCGAATACGATGTCGGTCTTGTCGGGGCCGAGCGCATCGAGCAGGAACCGCCGGTCGAACGCGTAGATGCCGAGCGAGGCGTACCGGAAGCTCGCCGAGCGCGGCTTCTCGCGGAACTCGGTGATCAATCCGTGGCCCGATCGCCGCACCATCCCGAATCGGCCTCCCTGGCTCGGGCTGATCTTCTTGCAGACGAGAGTGGCCGGCCGTCCCGATCGCCGATGGCTCTCGACGAGATCCCCGTAATCCATGAGGTAGACCTGGTCGCCGGAGAGGACGAGAATGACGTCGGCGTCCGATTCGTAGATCGTCTCGATATTCTGGAAGAGGGCGTCGGCCGTGCCGAGATACCACTGGGTGGCCTCGCCGTAGTACGTGGGCTGGTGAATGAAGACCCCGCCGGTACGGCGGTCGAGATCCCACGGCTTTCCCATCCTGATATGGTCGATGAGGGATTTCGGCTTGTACTGCGCCAGGACGGCGATATCGTTTACCCCGGAACGGACGCAGTTGCTCAGGCAGAAGTCGATGATGCGGTAACGTCCCCCGAACGGGAGTGCCGTCTTCGCCCGGTGCCGCGTCAGGACGGAAAGCTCGCGCCCCGTACCGCCGGCGAGTATCATGGCAAGGGTCTTCACGCTTCGCCGCTTCCCCCGTCGATCGTCCCCCCCGGCCGTTCGGGCTCCTAGTGCGCCATCAGCAGCGAGATGCGGTGCGTCGTGTCGAGCTCGTCGTGAACGAGCAACGCGTAATCGATCCCGACGGATACCTTCCATGGACCGAAATCGTCGAGCAGGAATCCGGCCCCGGCAGTCGGCCGCCCCATGTCGTAGCCGCCTCGCAGCGCGACCATCTCGCGGATGACGATCTCGGCGCCGACATGGAAATCCGCGCTCGCGTCGCCCACCCAGAATTGCGCTGCGTCCCGCCGATCCTCGTAGCGGAAATCGCCGTCGACGGCGAGCAGGATCCGGCTGTTCATCCCCTCGATCTCCAGGGGATACGCGAGCCCCAGCTTGAGGGCCGGGTATATGAACTCCCGCGTCCCCGTGCTCCAGCTGATATAGGTGCCCGTCGCGTCCTGGAGTTTCATGCCGACGATCAGGTCGCGCCAGAGATCCCGCTTGATGAACCCGACGTCGATCCCGATGCCGAGGCTCGTGACGCCGGTCACCTGGTCGTTGCGGATGAGCTTGACCGACGCGCCCGCGTCCCCGAATGCCGTCCGCCGGGCATAGGACACGAATAAGGCGAAATCGTTAACGCTCTCCGTGGGAATTCCGCCGGTGTCGAAATTGAGGAATTCGCCGAGTTCCGGCTCGTAGACCTGGTCGCCGTCCGAATTGCCGATCATGCCGGGCGACCACGGGATGACGGGAATGTCCCTGATCCCCATGTGCACGAACGTGAGCCCCCATGCCGATTCTCCCGGCACGAGGGGAAAGGCGACCGACGCGAAATTGTAGTCGATGAGGTCGCCGAACCGTTCGGAGTGCATGAGGCTCGCCTGCCAGTCCGCGGGTTCCGCCGCGAACGCTCCGAACGCGGCGAGACCGGCGGGATTCCAGTAGGATGCCGTCGCGTCGTCCGCCACGGCCACGAACGCGCCGCCGAGCCCCATGGCCCGCGCCCCGCCGCCGAGCGCCATGAACTCTCCCGCGTACTTGCCGGCCGATGCCGCGCCTGGCAGTACGAGGAGAAGCAGGCAGAAACCAACCGTCAGCTTGTGCATCGATGCTCCGTTTTCCCAGGGGATCATCGCGCCGGTTCCGGGACAGCCGCGACACCGGTCGCCTTCGATTTTGGCATCCCCCTCATTATAGCAAACGGCCTGTTTCAGGACAAATCCAATTCACGCGCGATCAGGCCAGGCCGTAGTCCTTGAGCCGCCGGTAGAGGGTCCTCTCGGATATCCCCAGTTGTTTCGCCGTCTTGCGGCGATTGCCGCGGTTCGCGTCGAGCGCCTCGCGGATCGCCTCGCGTTCGAGTGTCTCGAGATCGCGCGCCTGCTCATCGCGGGCGTCGGGCACTTCCGTCCAGCGGCCCCACGCGCGGCGTGGAGCCGCGTCGCCGCGCAGGATCCCGAGGATCTCGCGAACGCCGTTGTGCAGGGAGAGAAGGGAGTTGATGATCAGCTCACGTTCCATCTCCTCCCGGCTCTTCTCGACGCGGACGGGGAGATCGGGAACGCTCTGCGTCGACATCCGCTCCTCGAGCCGGGTGCGGACATCGGCCGCCCTGATCAGATCGTCCCTGCTCAGGACGACCAGGTTGTCGATCGTGTTGTGCAGTTCCCGCACGTTTCCCGGCCACGCGTACCGATTGAGCATCTCCATCCCCTGCTCCTCGATCCCCTTGACCGTCTTGCCGTGCTTTCTTGCCGAAAGGCGCATGAAGCGATCGACGAGAAGCGGGATATCTCCCTCTCTCGAGCGCAGCGGCGGAACCCGGAGGAGAACGACCTTGAGCCGGTAGAACAGGTCCTCGCGGAAATCCCCCCGTTCTACCGCCGTCTCGAGAGAACGGTTCGTCGCCGCGATCAGCCTGACGTCGGTGTGTATCTTCTTCGTGCCGCCGACCCGCACGAAATCCCCCGTCTCGATGACGCGCAGCAGGCGTACCTGCATGTTGAGCGAGGTCTCCCCCACCTCGTCGAGGAAGAGCGTCCCCCGGTCCGCCCGCTCGAAGAGGCCGAGATGCTGCGAGACGGCGCCGGTGAACGAGCCCCGTTCGTGGCCGAAGAGTTCGCTTTCGAGGATGCCCTCCGCGAGGGACCCGCAGTTGATCGCCTCGAAGGACGCCCCGGACCGCCGGCTCATCAGGTGGATCGCCCTCGCGGCCAGTTCCTTGCCGGATCCGCTCTCTCCCTCGATCAAAACGGAGACCTCCGTCGGCGCCACCTGGAGGATCGTCTCGATCATCGAGGCGACCTGCCGGGACCGGCCGATGATGCCCGCGCTGCTCTTCACCCGCCTGACGGCGATCATGTGCGTGATCCGCGCGAGACAATCGTCATCGGAGACGGGCGTCGCGACGTAACGATCGACTCCCCTGTCGTACTCCCCCTCGACGACCTCCTCCCCGCGCGCGGGCCCGAAGACCGCCGTCTCGAGCTCGAGGATCTTCCGCCCGAACCGCCTGATGATCGTGAGATAGTTCGGATAACCCGAGTCGGCGTCGATGACGAGGACGACGCCGCCTTCCGGCTCGGGGGTATCGAGGGCCTGCGACACGTCGCGAAAGAAGCGCACGACGACGCCCTGCTCCTCGGCGGCCTGCGCGATGGTCCGTCCGAGAGCGCCGTCTCCGGCGAGAAACCAGACTTCCGGTTCGATGCGCTTCATCCCGAAGGCACTGTAATTCGGAGGTTCCCCCTTGTCAATACGGGATTTCCCGCCGCCGCCGGGGGCCGGAGCGGTATCATCGGCGTGCATTCATCTGCTTTACGCGGAGATCGGCCGGAATTTGTTCAGTTTTCCCCGGCGATCTCGTACAGCTTGGTCTTCTCGCGGAGCGTCTGGCGGCTGATGCCGAGGATGCGGGCCGCCTTCGACTTGTTCCCCCCCGTCTCCTGAAGGGTCCTGACGATCAGCTTCTGCTCCATCTCCTTGATGCTCATCGGCCGGATGGCCGTCTCGTCCGCCTCGATTGCCCGTTCGGCGGCCTCGCCGGACCTGATCTCGGAGGGCAGGTGCTCGGGAAGCAGTTTCTCATCGGCTTCGAGGAGGATCGCCCGCTCGATGACGTTCCGGAGTTCCCGCACGTTCCCCGGCCAGGAATACCCCTGGAGAAGACCGGCGATCTCGGCGTCGACCGGCTCGACGCGCTTCTTGAACTCCCGGTTGAACATCGCGATGAAGTGATCGGCGATCAGTGGCACGTCCTCGAGCCGGTCGCGGAGCGGCGGCAGCTCTATCGGAATGACCTGGAGACGGTAGTAGAGATCGTTCCGAAAGGATCCGTCCGCGATGGCCTTCTTGAGATCGCGGTTCGTCGCGGCGACGATGCGCGTGTTGACCTGCAGATCCTTGACTCCGCCGACGCGCCGGAAGGTCTTGTTCTCGATGACACGGAGCAGCCTGCTCTGGAGCGTGATCCCCATCTCGCCGATCTCGTCCAGGAAGATCGTTCCGCCTTCGGCGAGTTCGAAGAGCCCCTTCTTGCGGGTCTTCGCGTCGGTGAATGCGCCCTTCTCGTGTCCGAAGAGTTCGCTCTCGAGAATCCCCTCGGGAAGCGCCGCGCAGTTGATCTCGAGGAACGGCCGCGTGCCGACCTCGCCGCTGCTCGCGTGAATCGCTCGCGCCACGAGTTCCTTGCCCGTGCCGCTCTCGCCGTTGATCAATATCGTGCTCGCCCTGCTTTCCCCGATCTTCTTGACCTTGCGGAAGACTTCCTTCATGACGTCGCTCGTGCCGATGAAGTCCTTGAAATCGTGGTCCCGGCTTTCCTTCCGCTTGATGCCGTCGAGTTCGATGCGCAAGCGCTGCGTCTCGATCGCGTTGTGGATCGAGACTTTCATCTTTTCGAGCTGGAACGGCTTCAGCAGGAAATCGTACGCGCCGCCCCTGATCGCCTCGACGGCGGTCTCGACTTCGCCGTATGCGGTCATCATGACGACCGGCGTCGTCGGATCGGCATCCTTAATCGTCTTCAGGACGTCCAGCCCGGTCATATCGGGGAGCTTGAGATCGAGGATGACGAGATCCGCCGGGTCGTCGATGAACGCCTTGACGCCCTTCGTTCCGTTCTCCGCTTCCTCCACGTCGAATCCCATGTTGCGGACCGCTTCGCCGAGCGACCACCGGATCGCCTTCTCGTCGTCGATGATGAGTATCTTTCCCGCCATGAGGATCCTTTCAGCCGTTTCCCGCGGCCGCGGAGACCGCGAGCCGCCTGGGGAGTTCGATGTAGAAGGTCGTTCCGCGTCCCTGTTCGCTCTCGTGGAAGAGGCGACCGCCGTGCGCCTCGACGATCTTCCGGGATATCGAGAGTCCGAGCCCCGTCCCCTCCGGCCTCGTCGTGAAGAAGGGGTTGTAGAGCTTGTCGGCCGCTTCCGGGCCGATCCCCTCTCCCGTATCGGCGACGGTGACGGCGACGAACGCGCGATCCGGCGCCTCGGCGAGACGCACGCTGAGCGCACCGCCCCGATCGCATGCCTGGACCCCGTTCATCGCGATATTGAGGATGACCTGCTTGACCTGGTCCCGATCGAGCAGGCAGGAATCGTCCTCGATCTCGCTCTCGAAGCTGACGGCGACTCCGCTTCCGGCCGCATCGTCGGCGACGAGGGCGAGCGCGGATTCTATCACCTCGGCGAGCGAGACCGCGGCCGGTCTCGGCTGCGTCGGCCTCGCGAATGTCAGCAGGTTGCGGATGATGTCGTCGAGCCGCTTGATCTCGTCGAGTATGACGGTGATGTACTTCACGTTCTCGCCGTCGCCGGCGAGGCGTTCCCGGAGCACCTGCGCGGTCGTGGCGATTCCCGTGAGCGGGTTCCTGATCTCGTGGGCGACGCCGGCGGAGAGCTCCCCCAGCGACCGGAGACGATCGGCGCGCCTGAGCTCCTCCTCCATGGCCCGTTGCGCGGTGAGATCCTCGAAGACGGCGACGACCGTCCGGCCGTGGTAGTCGTCGGTCTCGACGACGGTCGTGCTGAGTCTCACCGGAACGCGCCAGCCGCCCTCGCGCACGAGCGCGCCCTCGATCGTTGCGTTCCGCTCCTCCCCGCCGGCGAGTCGGTCGAAGAGGGAGCCCTGCCCGTATGGATTCTCGAAGAAGACGTCGAAATGCTCCGTCGCGCCGTCGCGACCGAGGACCTCCCGCGCCCTCGAGTTGAGGAAGACGATCCTGCCGTCCCGGTCGGTGGTGAGGACACCGCTGTTGATGTTCTCGAGTATCGTCTCGTTGAAATCCTTGAGGTGCCGCAACCGGCTGATGTTGACCGCGTTCGCGACCTCCTCGGTCAGTATCGTCTGTATCGTCGTGAGGAAATGGTAATCGTTCAGGTACGCCTTGCGCGAACGGTACAGTTTCCTGACGAGGAGGAACCCCAGCCAGACGCCCTTGTAGAGGAGCGGTATCGACGTATCGGACCAGGCCTTCTTCCTTCCGGCGCAGCTCGACGGGCTCCCCTCGCGGCAACTCTCGAGGCTGAACACCTCGGTCATCAGCTCGTCGCTGCGCTGCGTCCCGGCGAGCGTCTCGACCGCGCCGGCGATCCATTCAACCTCGAGCTGGTAGGAAGCGCGCACCTTCAACGACGAGCCGCCGCCGCTGAAGAGGAGCAGGCCGGCGCCGTCGGCGCCGAGGTACCGGCAGAGCGCCATGAGGAAACGATCGAGCGAATCGCTCCAGTCCTCGTTCGAACTGATGTCGCGGCCCATCTGGTAGAGCATCTTGAGGCGCGTGACGTGCCGCTTCAGCGATTCGTTCGCCTCCCCGAGCTCCTCGTTCGCGCGGAGTATCCGTACCGAGAGGTCGTTCTTGCTCTTCTCGAGCCGCCGGTTCGCCTGCTCGAGCTGACTGATGAGCTTCGCGCCCGTGCGTTTCATGACCACGTGGTCGACGGCGGCCTCGACGACCTCGGCGATCTTCACCATCTGGAAGGGCTTGATGACGTAGTCGAAGACGTTCAGGCGGAGAGCCTCGATCGTGCTTTCCATCGAGGCGAAGCCGGTCATGATGACGCATCTCGTCTCCGGCCGGCGCCGTGATATCTCCTCGACGAGATCGAGGCCGTCGGTGTCGGGGAGCTTCAGGTCGACGAGGGCGACATCGAACGAGCGTTCCGCGACGAGAGAACGCGCCGCCTCGCCGGTGGCCGCCGTCGCCGTCGCGAATCCCCGCTCGGACAGGTATTCGTCGATCACCTCGAGGATCGATTCCTCGTCGTCTATTATGAGAACTGTTCCCCTGGGATCCACTCCACCGCCTCCTCGGGACATGCGTATCCCGCGGATTATAATCGTGGTCGACCGATCCTGCAAGGGATTGTCTGTCAGTCGGCAGGCGGGCGTTCGCACGGGCGGCGCGATCCCGTAACCGGATTCATTCCCGGAAGGGCCCCGATCAGGCGGAAAGCATGGATTCTATGTATTCGTCGAGGGTATGCTGGGATTCGGCGTCCATGTAGGTGAAGAAGACGGCGATGCGATAGAGGGCCACCGATGGATCCTCCACCTCGGGTTCCGTGCGCACGACGACACCGTCGAACAGGATCCGTCGTTCACCTTCCCCGGCGGGGAACGGGACGGCCATCTCGAGACGCACCTTGGTCAACGGATCGATGAGACGAGGAGATTCGAAGGAGACGCCGTTGGAGGAGATGTCGATCGTCCGCCCCTCAGCCTCGCCGCCCCCACCGGATATCGTGATGGCGAGCTCGGCTTCTACTCGTTTCGCTTTGCGACGTTCGACGAAGCTCATGGCCTCATTCCGCTAGCGCTTCTTCTTCTTGTGGCGATCCTTGCGGAGACGCTTCTTCCGCTTGTGGGTCGCTATCTTCTTTCTTTTTCTTTTCTTGCCGCTCGGCATCGTTGCATCCCGTTTCTTCGAGAACGTGTGATCAGTGTCAGGTCAACATAATATACGACTCCGCCCGGCCGATGCAAACGGTATTTGCGTCGTCGGAGTCGGATCGGTGATCAGTGATTCACCTTGGTTTTCAACTCGTTCGAGGCCTTGAAGTAGGGCACGAGCTTCGCCGGCACATCGACGGACTCGCCGGTCCGCGGGTTGCGGGCCTTGCGGGGATTGCGGCTCTTGACCTTGAACGAGCCGAACCCGCGCAGTTCGACCTTGTCACCCTCTGCGAGCGCCTTGCAGATGTTATCGATGATGAGATTGACGATGATGCTCGTGTCCTTCTTGCTGAGCCCGGTGTCCCGGGAGATTTCCTCGACGAGATCCGCTTTCGTCATGCCGTTCACCCCGCTTGTGGAGTCCCATGCGGACCGGCCGGTCCGGTCCGTCGCGTTATTCGCCACACCCGTCGCTTCCATGGTGCCTTGGTGAGAGATACCATACGGCAATCTGCCTGTCAAAAAGAAATTTACAATTGCGAAAGATTTTCGGCGAGCCTTGCGGGCGGATCGAGAGGCACGCTTGCGCCGGACCGACGGCCTGTGGTATCATGATAAAGTTCCCCGTAAGGAACGTGTATCCCGGCACGGGGGTTTCTGCAACACGTGAGGATGAGAAACTCGTCTGGGACAAGGCACGAACCCACAGGGAACTTTCCGCGTGCGGACAACTGCAGGATCAAGAGTCGTGCCACGAGGCCCGGCAAGCCCGCCCGTTCTGTATCTTGCCTGTATAATAGGAGTTATGAAGCTGCTTGCGGCGACCCGCCGTTTGGCCCGATGCGGAAGGCCTGCGTGTCGGCAGAGCAAAATGAGCCGCCGCATTGCCGAATACGTCCGGCGCCCGGCGCTCAGTCCCGACGTTTCCGGCGGTAGCGCGCGATGAGACCTCGACAACCGGCATCCCGCCCGGCGAGGGCCTCGGCCGCGGCGAGTGCGTCCATGAGACGCGTATCGGTCGCATCGCAGATGACGGCGTCCATTCCGCGGCCGACCGCCATCGCGAGACATGTCCGGTTCACGAGTTTCCTGAGCGGCAGGCCGAAGGAGACGTTCGAGAGCCCGCCGATCCGCCGGTGATCGGGAAACCGCTCGCCGAGCAGCGCGAACGCGTCCAGCGGAACGCCCAGCCCCGAAGCGGCGGTCGCGAGCGGCTGGAAGACGGGATCGAAATAGATTTGACCCGGCAGGATCCCCGACCGCTCCGCGGCCCCGGCTGCCCGTTCGGCGAGACGGCACCGCCCCTCCGCGTCCGCCGGTATCCCCTCCCTGTTCTTCAGCATCACGACGACTCCCGCCCCAATACCGGCGATTCCGAGCATGGCGCGGTCGAGCACGTCGTCGTCGCAGGTGATCGAGTTGACGATCGCCTCTCCCTCGACCCGACCGAGAACGTCGAGGAGGATGCCGAGGTCCGGGCTGTCGAGCGAGACGACGGCGCCGGTTTCCGCCGCCACGGCGTTCGCCGCCCAGAGGAGCGCATCCCGCTCGCCTTCCATGAGCATCGAGGCGTTGATGTCGATCCCCGTCGCCCCGCCGTCGATCTGCCGGCGGGCGAGATCGAGGAGGGCCTCCTCGTCCCTGTCGGCCAGCACGCGACGCACGGCCGCGTTCGAGCTGTTGATGCGTTCGCCGATGACGACGGTCGCGCTCGACATCATCTTCTCCCTGCGGGCGGGCGGCGTCAGGCGAGATGCCCGCTCGTTCGGATGAACCGGTGGATTGCCGTGAAGAGTTCGTCGTTCGCCGCGGAAAATGGCACGTTCCGGCGATCCATCATGATCCTTGCCGTCTCGATCGCCTTGCCGATCTCGAATCGTCCGGGTTCGGGGGACACGTACCACATGAAGCTCGGGATGTGCTTCGGCGGCCAGCCGCTCACCTTGACGTTGGTGTTGAACCCGATGACGGTGCCCGTGTCTATTCCCGTGTTGATCGCGATCTTCGCATGGTCGCCGATCACCACGCCGAGAAAACGGCGTCCGGTGTCCCGCATGTGTCCGGCGCACCAGGCACGCACCTTGCCGTAATTGTTCTTGAGGTCGCTGTTCGAGGTTCCGGCCCCGATGTTGACCCATGAACCGACGTACGAGTGCCCGAGGAAACCGCCGTGCTGCTTGTTCGAGAAGGGCGCGACCACGGATTCGCCCACCTCGCCACCGATCCGGCACTGTTCGCCGATGGACGTTCCGTGTCCGATGCGTGCGCCGCCCCGAACGATCGTGCCCCGGCCGATGAAGCAGGGCCCGTGGATGATCGCGTTCGGTTCGACGTTGACGTCGTCGGCTATGACGATCGGTCCGTCGGACGCGTCGAGCACCGTCCCGGAGCGGACCTGGACCCCGCTCCCGATGAGGATGTCCTCCTCGCGTATCATCTCGACGCCGCGGTAGACCTCCGATTCCGGATCCGTGCCCCGCAGGGGGATCTTCCGGAAATCGTCGACGATGCACGCCCCGTTCTCTCCGATGAGTTGCCAGTAGTATGAGAGCAGCCGCTGCCCCGTCTCCTCGAGCAGGACGCCGTGTTCGGCCGCCCACGCCTCCAGCGCGCCGGCCTCGTTCTTGTTGTCCCTGTCGTCGCCCGGGGGCGCCTTGATCTCCTCCATGACGCGCGTGACCGCCTCGTCGGCGATCGCCGGACGCAGGTACTCGGCGAAGGCGAGAGCGTTCTCCCCGGACAGACGCGCGACGACGGGAACGCCGTTCTTGCGTCGGATGGTATCCGTGTCGAGACCGTCGAGGAGGGCTCGCATTTCCTCCCCGTAGGCGAGGATGCGGCCGTTGAGAAACACGGTCTCCTCCTCCGCCATCCCGTTCACCGTCGTCTCGGGGCCTTCCTCCCCGCCGCAGGCCCGTTCCGCGAGCACCGGGGCGAGATAGGGCCGGCAGAGGAGCGCGACACGCAGCGGCGCGATCTCGGCCACGAACCGGTCGCGGAGTATCTGCGTTCCTATGAAGAGGTCGAAGACGGGCTTGTCGTAGGTCAGGGGAAAGAAATTGGGGAATCGATCGTCCTCGAAGATGCAGAGACACGTGGTACGAACGGTTTCATCCATGGTCTCGGCTGTCCCGCGGGCGGCGGCGGGGCCGCGCGCCGTATCCGCGTATCCCCGGGCAAAAAAAAGTGGTGGAGTTGACGGGGATCGAACCCGTGACCTCTTGTCTGCCAGACAAGTGCTCTCCCAGCTGAGCTACAACCCCACGCGAACAGTGGGATATTATCAAAATTCGCCTTCACGTCAAGCGATTTCTCCGCCGGGCCCGCCGCCTCCCCTCTCGCCCGGCGCGTTCCGCGCCCCGCGCAGGCATTTCAACTGTTGACGCGGGGCCAGATCGGCGGTAGCCTGTGGCAGGGGGTAAGTTCATGCATGCAAAACGATTAATTCTCTGCAGCGTCCTCGCTGCCGCACTGTCGCTCTCGACGGCGATCGACGCCCTGGCGGCCTCGCGCGTGCTCGTCGTGCCGGTCAGCGGCGAGATCCAGCTCGGACTGGCGCCATTCGTCGAGCGAAGCACACGCGAGGCGGAAGACGGCGGATTCGATCTCGTCATCTACGAGATCAACACCTTCGGGGGACGGCTCGACGCCGCCGTCGTTATCCGCGACGCCATCATCAACGCGGACATCGAAACAATCGCATTCGTCAACAAGCGGGCGATCTCCGCAGGCGCGCTCGTCACGCTCGCCGCGAACCGCATCTACATGCACCCGCAGTCGACGATCGGCGCCGCCGAACCGGTCTCGATCGGCATCGGCGGCAAGAGCGGCGAGGTGAGCGAGAAGGTCGTCTCCTACTGGCGGAGCGAACTGCGATCGACGGCCGAGAAGAACGACCGCGACGGCCGCATCGCCGAGGCCTTCGCGGACAAGTCGATCGAGATCGAGGGCGTCATCGGGGAAGGCAAGCTGCTGACCCTCACCGCGAGCCAGGCGATCGAACTCGGCATGGCCGACGCCGCGGCCGGATCGATCGAGGATATCCTCTCCGCCGAAGGGATCGCGGGCGCGACGGTCGTGCGAACGTCGCCGAACGCCGCCGAACGGCTTGCCGGGTTCCTGACGATGTCGGTCGTCAGCAGCCTCCTTCTCACGCTCGCGATCATCGGCATCTTCATCGAGATCCGCACGCCCGGCTTCGGCGTGGCCGGCATCGTCGCGTTGATCGCGCTCGTCCTCTTCTTCGGATCGCACTACCTGGTGAATCTCGCCGGCTGGGGAGAACTGCTCCTCTTCGCGTTCGGCGTCATCCTGCTGCTCGTCGAGATCTTTCTCATCCCCGGATTCGGCATCGTCGGCACGGTCGGCATCATCGCCATCGTGTCCAGTTTCTACCTCAGCCTCGTCGGCCGTTTCGTCGAGGTGACCGATTTCGTCTCGGGCGCGAAGGTGCTCGCGCTGTCCTTCGTCCTCTCCTTCGCGCTGATCCTCGTCGTGCTGCGTTTCCTCCCGAAATTCGCACCATTCCAGCGCCTCGTCCTCAGCACGTCGGAAACGACCGAGAAAGGCTTCCGCTCGTCTCCCGACTCGCTCGAGGATCTCCTCGGCATGGAAGGCGTCGCCGTCACGATGCTCCGCCCTGCCGGCACGGCGCTGATCGGCGCCACGAAGGTATCCGTCGTCACCGAAGGCGATTTCATAGAGAAGGACTCGCGCATCGTCGTGACCGAGGTCGAGGGATACCGTATCGTCGTAAAGAAATCGTAGCCCCGGTCACGGCCGGGCGAAAGGAAGGTGGAAGATGCCTCTTTCCGGAATAGGGCTGTTTTTCCTCGTGATCGTGCTGTTCGTCCTGATCCTGCTCTTCTTCTACTTCGTTCCCATCGGCCTGTGGATCACGGCCTACTTCTCCGGCGTGCGCGTGCGCATCATCCGCGACCTGATCGGCATGCGCCTTCGCAAGGTGCCGCCGCAGAAGATCATCCGCCCGATGATCGCGGCGACCAAGGCGGGGATCTCCGTCGACGTCGACAAGCTGGAGGCCCACTATCTCGCCGGGGGCAACGTGCAGAACGTCATCAACGCGCTCATCTCGGCCGACAAGGCGAACATCAATCTCACCTTCGAACGAGCGACCGCCATCGACCTCGCCGGCCGCGACGTCTTCGAGGCCGTCAAGATGAGCGTCAATCCGAAGGTGATCAACACGCCGATGATCGCCGCGGTCGCGATGGACGGCATCCAGGTGAAGGCGACGAGCCGCGTGACGGTACGCGCCAACATCGACCGGCTCGTTGGCGGCGCCGGCGAGGAGACGATCATCGCGAGGGTCGGCGAGGGGATCGTCACGACGATCGGTTCCTCCACCTCGCACAAGGGCGTCCTCGAGAATCCCGACCGGATATCGAAGACGGTCCTCGAAAAAGGGCTCGACTCGGGCACGGCCTTCGAGATCCTCTCGATCGACATCGCCGACGTCGACGTTGGCGCGAACATCGGCGCGAAGCTCCAGACGGACCAGGCGGAGGCGGACAAGCGGATCGCCCAGGCGAAGGCCGAGGAGCGCCGCGCCCTGGCCGTCGCCGCCGAACAGGAGATGGTGGCCAGGGTCCAGGAGATGCGCGCGAAGGTCGTCGAGGCGGAGGCCGAGATCCCGCGCGCCATCGCCGAGGCGTTCCGCTCGGGCAACCTCGGCGTTATGGATTACTACAACCTGAGGAACATCCAGGCCGACACCGGCATGCGAAACTCGATCGCCGGACCGAGCGACAAGCCCTTCGGCGGAAAGGACGAGGTCTGATGGATCAGCTCATCGGGCTTCTCCTCTTCTTCCTGGTGATCAACATCGCCGGGCGGGTGCTTCGCGCGGTCGGCGCCGGCCAGAAGAAGACCCGCGGGAAGTCGAAGGCCGGTACGCCCGCCGTGCGTCCCCTCGACCTCGAACGCGAATTGACGCGGCGGATCTTCGGCGAGGAGTTCGCCGGCGAGGAAACGGATGACGGAACGGAGGCGGCCCGTCCCTACGCGGGGGGCGATGCCGGCGAGGATGTCGCCAAAGAGGAATCCGCCGGGTGGTTCGAGGACGAGATCGAGGCGCCGACCGCCGTCGAGGAATTTGAAGCCCCGGCGGCCCTCCCCGCCGAGCTCGACGAGGCCCGTTTCGAGTCGGGCGTCGCTGCTGCCGCTTCGTCCGGGAACCTGTTCGGCGTGCCGGGCCCCCGCGTGATCGCCGGGACGACCCCGACGGCATCGCCGCGCCGCGCAGGCATCGATGCGCGCCGCCTGCTCGCCGAGCGCGGCGGTTTGCGCGACGCGATCATTCTCGGGACGATCCTCGGCCCCTGCAGGGCACGTTCGCGTATGCGCGCGCCGCGGCGATTTTCGCCGTGACCCCGCTCGCGGGGCTTGACCGGTCGCGTTCCGTGAAATAGATTACCCGTGTGCCGGAGTGGTGAAACTGGTAGACGCAGGGGACTCAAAATCCCCCGGGCGCAAGCCCATCCGGGTTCGATTCCCGGCTCCGGCACCATATCCAATTAGCGGTTGAATGTTTGAGTCCCGTTTTCCCGGCTCCGGTCACCAGGCCACATCGATCAGATATTCCCCGGGCAGATCCCATCCGCTGTCGACGACGATCCAGTACCGTCCAGGCCCGAGCGCGCGGGAGATGCGGCGATCGTCTCCCGCGATGCAGTCGACCGCGCGGCGATCCCCGTCTGTCCTCGTCGATGACAGCAGGAAGACGTCGTTGTCGATCCGCGCCCGGCGGTCTTCCGAGATCTCGATCGTCACCTCACTCGCGCGGTCGAGATCGAGCAGGTAGACGTTCTCGGGCCCCTGCTCCCTCCTGGACGGATCGGTCGGGTACCAATCGATGCGCATCGATACGGCATCCCTCGTGTTGCCCCGCGCGTGGAAGCGCCCGTTTCGCGACGAGACCGCGAAGGGCCGTTCGACGGTACCCCGCGGCGGCGGGCCGTCAACGATGTTGTTGTAACGGATCGCCTCGTACCCGTACGCGTCGAGAAAGCCCCACGACGTCTTGCGGAGCGCGACCCCCTCGCTCCGCGAATCGATGACCACCGGATAGCCGTCGCGCGTGACGTAGAGGAAGAGCATGACATGCGTGGCGTTCATCAGGGCGTCACCCCTGCGGAGGTCCCCCCGTTCACGCGAACGGAAGTCGACGTCGGCGACGGGGCGCGTGATGTCGTCGAGCTGTCGGGGAATGTCCGGACTGGCGGGATAGTCGAGGGTGTGCTTGTGGTCGAGCCGCCACGCGCGCGAGACGAGCCCCGTGCAGGAGATCCCCGCGACGCAGTCGAATGGAACGACGTCGTAGTCGACGTACCCCCCCGTGCCTGTTGCGTGGCCCTCCCCCATCTTGACGAGGAAGGTCTCCACGTCATCCCAGCCGCCCCACTTGTATCCCATCCCGATGCGGTCGCCCACGGTGTAATCGCTCACGAACAGACCGCCGCACGCCGTCCCCCGCCTGTTCTCCTCTGTCATCGTCCAGCGGACGAGCGCGTACCGGTCGGCGCCGAGAACCGCCTCGCTCCTCGTCACCGCGGGCCCGTCGACCTCTCCTCCCCGGTCGTCGTCCGGGCCCTCGACACCACCGTCCGAGGCGCACGCAGGCGCGAGCACGAGCAAAAGCGCGAGCAGGAATCTCATCTCGTCCTTTCCGGTGGGGGATCCTGATGGAAGATACAACACCGGCGAAGGAGGCGCAATATCGGCCCATCGTTCATCGATGCGTCGGCGATCGTTCGCCGCGGGAATGCAATCGACACGGGATCGCGATCCTCGATCAGTCTGCCGGCGCGAAGGCGTCGGTGGCGGTCGTCGCGCCTGGAGGGTGTCCGCCGCCCGCGGTCCGCGCACCGGAGAAGGGCCGGTAGGCGACCCATCCGCACGGGTGCCCGTCGCCTTCGCCGTCGACGGGCGTGCATGCCCCCTTCATCCTCTCGGGCGTGTATCCGAGAAAGAGCTCGACGATGCGCCGGTGGTCGAGCACGACATCGATCCCCTCCTCGCGGATGTAGCGGCCGAGATGTCCCTCCCTGAGGGCGGCGTATGCGTCGCGGTTGACCTTGCCGTCGAGATTGATCGTCGTCCGGCCGGAGAGATAGCCGATCGTTCCGCACTGGAAAACGCCGATCGTCTCGTTCCGCGTCGTGTGCTCGTCCACCCAGCGCGAGAGATCGTAGAAGGGATAGACTGGATGCGACCGAAAAGCCTGTGAGAAGGAGAAGAAGAGGAAGAGCGTCGCATAGACCGCTCCGGCGACCACGAGAAACCGCCGGAACGACGCCCGCCGTTCCCTGACGAGATCGAAGAGGTCCTGCAAAAGGAAGGCCCCGTAGAGGCATGCGACCAGGTAGACGGGATAGAAGTAACGCAGGAAATAGAAGACGCCGAAGATGTAGGTCGCGTACGCGGCGACGAGGAGCACGGAGTAGAGGAGCAGGAAATCGAGCTCCCGCCTCCTCGAGCGCCGCTCGTCCCGTCGCCAGCGGGCGATCGCCGCCCCCGCGCCGAGAAGCACGAGCGCGCCGAACACGTTCCCCGCCCCGTGGAAGAACCCGCCGGCACCGAGCGAGGCGCCGAGCCGGTCGATCGAGCGAAAGAGGACATGGACCGGCGGAATCACCTTGAGAACGGAAACCGCATGGGTCACGTGCTTCAAGACGAAGGCCCCGTCGGGCCCCGTCATCGCGAGACTCTCCGGGCCCTGGTGGAAATAGGAGGTGTACGCGAGCGACAGGAACCGGGTGGCCGCCCCGCTGTCCTGGAGGGGGGATCCGCACTCGACGATGCTGTATGCGAGCCACGGCCCGTAGCAGAGCATGACGCCGAGCGGTACGAAAAGCAGCGAATACGCGCGTCTCGCCCCTATGCGGCGGCGGCGGAAGAGCACGAGCTGGTCGAGCAGGATGACGAGGACGAGCAGGCCGCCGTCGATCCGGGCGAGAACGGTGAGCCCGAGCAATGAGCCGAGCGCGAGATACCTGCCGGCCGTCGGACGCTCGGCGGGGCGGACGCGTTCGATGTAGAACCAGACGGAAAGGGCGATCATGAACGCGGCGACGGCCGTCTCGAGCCCGTTCGCGCTCTGCTTTATGACGATCGGCGACAAACCCCAGACGAGCGCCGCGGCGAGCGACGCGGCCGCTCCAACGTATCGCCTCGATATCCGGTAGACGAACAGGGCGGTAAGACTCGTGAAGACGGCGAGCATCGCCAGCGCGACGTAGATCGGCAGAACGAGATCGTTCCCCGCGAGGAGGTAGACGGGGACGAGAAGGAAGACGTAGAGGGGCTGGAATCCGTTCGTCGGGTGGATCCCGTCGAATGTGGATCCGCTTCCGGCTGCGATGTTCTGCGCGATCTTGAACGCGTAGAAACTGTCGTCGTAGAGGAACCCGTTCCGCGCGAGCGTTCCGAGATCCTGCGAGGCGACAGCCACGTGCACGGCCAGCAGGAGCAGCAGCATGGCGGCGACGAACGCCGCGGGTGATCGTCCATGCATGAAAATACGTCGATTCGTTAGCAGATTGGAATGGTTGCGAATTCCTTTCATTTGTAACGAGTTAGAACGTCGCATATTGTACAGCAATTCGCAGGCGTTGTCAACGTGCACCTGCGATCGTCGCCTGAAAACGCTCATCCGCCCGGTCCGGGGCGCCGATTCCGGCCTCGGAGCACTCCCACCCCCCCACCGCCCTGCACGGATCGAGCGATATTGACCTGCAGGCGATCCGCGGGTACAATACGGCATGCAACATCGGGGCCCTGTTCATTGTATATCAAAGTGGAGGCGCGGTATATGAAGGTTCTTCCCGGTCATGCGGCGTACATCCTCGCCGCCGCCATTCTCGCGGTGACGACGCCGTCCCCCGCCTCGGCCGGCGCGAGACGTTCGGCTCGTTTCGACGCCATTTCAATCGAGAACGGCCTGTCCCAGAGCATCGTCTCGACGATCGCACAGGATTCGCGCGGGTTCATGTGGTTCGGCACCGAGGACGGTCTGAATCGCTACGACGGGTACGACTTCATCGTCCTCCGCCACGACCCGGAGAACGAGAACAGCCTTTCCTACAATCACATCCTCTCGATCTGCGCCGACCGTCACGGGGCGATCTGGGCGGGCTCGTTCCAGGGGGGGCTCACCCGCTACGAACCGGCAACCGGGCGATTCTACCGATACATGCACGTCCTTGGCGACACCACGACAATCAGCCACAACTCGGTCAACGTCGTCTACGAGGACCGCTCGGGTACGATCTGGGTCGGCACCGAACGCGGTCTCGACCGGTACGATCCAGACCGCGACCGCTTCCGCCGTATTCCCATCGACGGCGAACCGGTGACCGCCGGCGGAAACTGGGTGATCTCTCTGCACGAGACGCTGGACGGAGACATCTGGATCGGCACGAACGGCGGCGGACTCTGCCAGCTCGATCCGGCGAGTTTGCATGCAAAGCGCTATCGCCGCGACCCGGCGAATCCGGCGTGCATCGCCTCCGATACGATCAAGGCGATCCTGGAAACGGGCGACGGCACCCTGTTCATCGGCACGGTCGGCGGCGGCCTCGACGTTCTCGACCGCGAGACCGGGCGCTTCGAGCATCACCGCCATGATCCGGGAATTGCATCCTCGATCGCCCACGACCAGATCTTCGCCCTCCACGAAACGAGAGACAGCGAATTGTGGATCGGCACGAACGGCGGCGGACTCGATCTGCTCAACCGCGAAAAAGGGATCTTCATCCACCACCGGCCGGACCCCGGCGATCCCGAGAGCATCAACTATGACGAGATACAGGATATCTTCGAGGATGACTCCGGCGTCCTCTGGATCGGCACCTACGGCGGGGGCGTCAACCGCTTCGACCGGAAACAGCGCCGGTTCTCGTACTACCCGTCGCCGAACCGCGATCTCGACCAGGGGATCATCTGGTCGTTCTGCGAGGACGATCGCGGCCGTCTCTGGATCGGCACACATGGCGGCGGCCTCAACGTCCTCGATCCCTCGCGCACGCGCTATCGCACCTACCTCCATGACCCGGACGATCCGCACAGCCTGAGCAACGACATCGTCCGCTCCATCTTCATCGACAACCATGGCACCCTCTGGGCGGGCACGGACGGCGGAGGCCTCTGCAGGTTCAACGAGTCCACCGGCAACTTCACCGTCTACCGGCACGATCCGAACGACCCATCGAGCCTCGGGAACGACCGCATCAAGGGTATATTCGAAGCACCCGACGGCGAACTCTGGATCTGTTGCTACGGGGGTGGTCTCTGCCGGCTCGACCGATCGAGCGGTTCGTTCGATGTCTACCGGAACGATCCCGCCGACACGACGACCATATCGAACGACTACGTCAGGACGGTCCTCGTCGACAAGCAAAACCGGTACTGGGTCGCAACCGAGGGGGGCGGCCTCAATCGCTTCTTCCCCGCGACCGGGCGTTTCCTGAGCTACAGGACGATACCCGGAGACACGACATCCCTCGGAAACAACCATATCTTCGCCCTCCACGAATCCGCAGACGGCGCCATCTGGGTGGCCACCTGGGGGGGCGGCCTCAACCGGTTCGATCCCGAGCGCGGCACCGTCCGCAGATACACCGAACGCCACGGGCTCGCGGACAATTCCATCTACGGGATTCTCGAGGACGAAGCGGGCATGCTCTGGTTGAGCACCAACAGCGGTATCTGCAGATTCGATCCCCGCACGGGCATGTCGGCGGCCTACACGGTCGAGGACGGCCTGCAGAGCAACGAGTTCAACGGGGGCTCCTTTTTCCGTTCGTCATCCGGTGAGATGTTCTTCGGCGGCATCAACGGATTCAACTCCTTTTTCCCCGCCGACATCGTCGACAACACCCACGTCCCTCCCGTCGTCATCACCTCCTTCCGGAAGCTCAACCGCGAGGTCGTCCTCGACCGGCCGATCGCAAGCATCCCGGAACTCGTCATCTCCCATCGCGACTACGTCTTCTCGTTCGAGTTCGCCGCGCTGGACTACTCCGCGCCGAGCAAGAACCGCTATACCTACCGGATGGAGGGACTCGAGGACGAGTGGATCGATACCGACGCGAGCCGCCGCTTCGCCACCTTCACCACGCTCTCGCCGGGTCGCTACGTCTTCCACGTGAAGGGTTCGAACAACGACGGTGTCTGGAACGAAGAGGGCGTGGCGATCACCGTTCGCGTCACTCCGCCGTACTGGCGGACAGCGTGGTTCCGCATACTCGTCGTCACGACGCTCCTCGCCGTCATGGCTCTCCTCTACAGGCGCCGCCTGCGTAACGTCCGCATGGCGGGAGAGCTCGACGCCGCCCACAAAGCGCAGATGTCCATCATGCCGCACGCGGATCCGATCCTCGAGCATTTCGAGATCTCGGGCGTCTGCATACCGGCGAACGAGGTCGGCGGCGATTTCTACGACTACTTCTGGATCGACGAGGAGCATCGCCGCTTCGGCATCGCCGTCGGCGACGTCTCGGGGAAGGCCATGCAGGCCGCGATGATCGCCGTCATGTCGAGCGGCATGCTCTCCTCCCGGGCCGGCGACGGAGCGTCGCCCGCGAAGCTCATGACGCGCCTCAATCCCCCGTTGCACGAAAAGACGGGCTCGCGCATGTACACCGCGATGTGTCTCGCGTCGCTCGATCTCGTCGACGGGACCTTCACGTTCTCGAACGCCGGCTTCAACGATCCGCTTCTCAGGCGGAACGGCCGCATCGAGACGATCGAGCCGGTCGGCGCGCGTTTTCCCCTCGGAGCCTTTCCCGAGACGGTCTACGAAGAGAGGATCACGCCGCTCGAACGCGGCAATGTCCTGCTCCTCTATTCGGACGGCCTGACCGACGCCGTCGACATGTCCGGGGGTTACTACGGGGTCGAGGCGCTGCGGCGCGCGCTCGCCGACATCGACGTCGAGGGCCTCGACGCGCACGGGATCCGCGACCGGATCATGGACGACGTGATGGGTTTCGCCGGCCGGGCGAAACGGAACGACGACATCACCGTCGTCGTGGTGAAGATGGTGTGACGAACCGTTCCGCCGACTCGATCACGCATCCGCCCCGTGCTCGGTGCGCCGGATGATCTCGTCCTGGAGATCCCTTCCGAGATCGACGAAGTAATCGCTGTATCCCGCGACGCGGACGATGAGATCGGCGTGTTTCTCCGGCTCCCGCTGGGCCGCCCGGAGCGTCTCGGCCTTCACGACGTTGAACTGCACGTGATGGCCGTTCATGGCGAAAAAGGACCTGACGAGATGTCCGATCTTCTCGATTCCCTCCGGTCCGTCGAGGAGTGCCGGCGTGAACTTCTGGTTGAGCAGGGTGCCACCCGTGCGGATGTGGTCGATCTTCGACGCCGACCTGAGGACGGCCGTCGGACCCTTCCTGTCCATCCCCTGTACGGGGGAGATCCCCTCGGAGAGCGGCTCGCCGGCCTTCCGGCCGTCCGGAAGGGCGCCGGTGACGCTGCCGAAGTAGACATGGCTCGTCGTCGGCAGCAGGTTGATCCTGAATGATCCGCCTCTCGAGTTCGGTTTTCCGTCGACCGCGTCGAAGAAGCTCTCGAAGACGCGCAGCGCCTGCCCGTCGGCATATTCCTCGTCGTTGCCGTACTTCGGCGTCTCCTCGCGAAGCAGGGCGCGCAGGTTTTCCCGCCCCAGGAAATCGGCGTCGAGAGCCGCGACGAGATCCGCGAGTTCCAGCCTTCGCCTGTCGTACACCTGGAATCGGATCGCGCTGAGGGAATCGGCGATCGAACCGAGTCCCACGCCCTGGATGTAGGAGGTGTTGTAGCGTGGACCGCCGTCGTTGTAATCCCTGCCGCGCTCGATGCAGTCGTCGATGAGCAGGGACATGAAGGGCGCCGGAAGGTACGCCGCCCAGAGCCGCTCGATAACGCGGTTTCCCCGTATCTTGACGTCGACGACGTGACGGAGCTGGCGTTCGAACGCCGTGTAGAGATCGTCGAAGGACGCGAAGGATGCCGGCGTCCCCGTGGACGGTCCGACCCGCGTTTTCCGCCGCGGGTCGATGCCGTCGTGCAGGGCGATCTCGAGTATCTTCGGCAGGTTCAGGTACCCGGTGAGAATGTAGCTCTCCTTGCCGAATGCCCCCGTCTCCACGCAACCGCTCGCGCCGCCGTTTCTCGCGTCGACGAGGCTCTTCCCCTGGCGGAGAAGCTCCCCGACGATCGCCTCGGTATTGAAGACGGATGGCTGGCCGAAACCGGTTCTGACGATCCGGAGCGCACGGTGCAGGTACCGGTCCGGATTCTTCCTGCTCACCTGGATCATCGAACCCGGTTGCAGGAGCCGCATCTCCTCGATGACGTCGAGGATGAGAAAGGTCAGCTCGTTGACGGCGTCTTCGCCCTCCTCATCGACGCCGCCGAGATTGATCAGGCAGAAATCGGTGTAGGTATTGCTTTCCTGCGCCGTGACGCCCACCTTCGGCGGCGCCGGCTGGTTGTTGAACTTCACCCAGAACGCCTCGAGAAGCTCCCGCGCGCCCTGTTTCGTCAGGGATCCGTCCGCGAGCCCGTCGCGGTAGAACGGCCACAGATGCCGGTCGAGACGCCCCGGGTTGAAGGAATCCCACGTGTTGAGCTCGGTGATCACGCCGAGATGCACGAACCAGTAGTACTGCAGCGCCTCGCGGAAGGTGCGCGGCGGACGGGCCGGTACCCGGTCGCAGACAACTGCCGTCTCCTCGAGCTCGCGCCGGAATTCACCTTCCTCGCTCCCGGCGAGCTCCCTGAGGAATTCGGCGTATCGACCGGCATACGCGATGAGGGCTTCGGCTGCGATCTCCATGGCGCGCAGCTCATCCCTTCGCGCAGAAGCGCCTGCATCAGATTTCTTATCAAGTTGTTGCGCGGATTTTCTTATCTTCTTTATGAGATCCTTGAAGCCCAGTCTGTAGATCTTGTCGTCGAGCACCGTGTGTCCGGGCGCCCGCTGTTCCTGGAATTCCGTGAAGAGCCCCGACTCGTAGGCCGCGATCCAGTCATCCTCCATGCTCTCGAAGATCCGTTCCCTGATCGAGCGTTTCGACCAGTAGGGGATGATCTCTTCCGCCTGCGCGCGTCGAGCCTCGGCGTCGACGCGGAACGGGATCTTCTCGCGCGAATCGAGAATATCGAAATCCCCAAGCGTATGCGTGCAGATCTCCGGGAAGGTCGGCGTCGCCTTCGGAGCCGGACCGCGCTCGCCGACGATCAGTTCCCCCCGACCGACATACAGTTTCTTGTGCTCGAGCAGGTACCGGAAGGCCATCGCCCGCGCGACCGGCACGGACTCGCCATCCGCCGCTCCACTCCGGTAGAAGGCCGTGAGGAGGAGCGCCCGTTCCATCGATATGCGGGGCGCCGCTTCGAGGCTGCGTTTCCTGAGTTCGCGAATCCGTTCGTTCATCCCGTTCACCCGCCGATCGTGACGTCGAATCCGTCCGTGCGAAACAAGCCGGCGATCTCCTCGAGTCGGTCGGCGTCCTGCGTCTCGAGGAGGCCGGTCTCCGTCGCCAGACCGAGACGTCGCCGCTTGTCCTCTCCGAGCTTGTTGTAGGGCAGCAATCCCACTCCGCTCACCCCGCCAACCGACACGAGCAGGCGCCGCACGCCGGCGAGATTCTCCGGAGTATCGGTGATCCCCGGCACGAGCGGCACCCTCGCCCGGACGTCCGCCCCCGCGGCGACGAGCCGGCCGAGATTCTCTACCACCGGCACGTTCGATACGCCGGTGTACCGCCGATGCGCCGCGGCATCGGCGAGTTTCACGTCGAAGAGGAAGAGATCGACGAGCGTCAGCGATCGCTCGATGTCTTCCCATGGCGCGTACCCGCAGGTGTCGACCGCCGTGTGAAGCCCCGCCCCCCGGCACGCTTCGAGGAGTTCGACAAGAAAGGCCGGCTGGCCGAAGGGTTCTCCTCCGGACATCGTGACGCCCCCCCCGGACTGACGGTAGAAGACCTCGTCCTTGATGAGCTCGGCGATCAGGGTCTCCGCCTCGACGGCCGGCCCGACAACGTTGCGATCCGGGGGCAGAGCCGGGTCGAGAGCCGCGTGGCGCCGGCGGACCGCTGCGTTGCCCGCTCCGAGTCCCTCCGGGTTGTGGCACCAGGGGCATGACAGCGGACAGCCGCGGAAGAAGACGGTCGTCCTGATCCCCGGGCCGTCGTGAAGGGCGAACTTCTTGAGATCGAAGATGTCTCCCGTGACCGCCATGGCGGAATCCACGCCTCCCGGACCTGCGGTTTCATCGAGCAGGTCGATTCATTGGAACCGGTCCGGATCGCGTCGAGCTTTCCGCGACCGGTTCGCCGATGCCGGTGTCACGGCTCGATGACGCGCCCGACGCCCGCCTCGACGAACCGGTCGCCGAAGGCCTCGCGGAGCAACCCGATCTGCCGTTCGCCGGTGCAATGCGTCGCCGAGAGCCGCTTCACGCCGAGTTCCCCGAACCGCCGGACGATACCATCGATCGTGCGGTCGCCGGCGTTCATCAGATGGAATCCGCCGATGACCAGATCGAGCGGCGCGCCGAACGTGCTTTCGACGTGTTCGAGCATGTGGACGATGCCGGGATGCGAACACCCGCAGACGACGTGCAACGCCTCGCCGGTGTCCAGAACAAGCGCCTGCTCGCGTATCGCGTCTCCGAGCTCCCCCGTGAGATAGACGCCATCCGCGACGATCGAGGGAGCCTGGAGCGTCAGCACTTCCACGCCAAGCGATTCGACGGAACGCACGAAACCGTAGGAGAACGATCGGCAGACGAGAACGGGCGCCTCGCATCCCGCCTCGATGAGCGCCCGGAGCCCGCCGGTGTGATCGTGATGCTCGTGCGAGATGACGACCGCGTCGATCGACGACGGATCGATCCCGAGAACACGGAGATTCCGCATGAAGATCTCGGGTCTCGCTCCCGTATCGAACATGATCGTGGCGCCCGGGCATTCGACGAGGCAGGAGAATCCCCAATCCTCGGTGCATCCCTCGAGGAATGGGTAGTTGTCGTAGACGACGGTGAGCCGCGGGCGTTCGCAGCGACCCGATCTCGCTCCCTTCCAGGGTCTCCTCTCGAAACGCCTCTTTCCTGCTTGCGTTCCGACGGCGCCTCCCCGATCTCGGAGAAGGGCCGCGACATCCTCCTCGCCCCGCTTCAGCGCTTCGTCGACCGGCGTCTCGCCTGCGTCGTTGGTCGAACCGGCGTCCGCGCCGAGATCGAGCAGTCGCTCGACGGTCGCCCGGTGCCCCTCGTAGGCCGCCCCGTGCAGGGGCGTGTCCCCCGCCGCCGTCCGCTCCCCCGGCGAACGATCCGCGGCGATCATCGCCTCGACGGCCCTCGTCCATCCCAGCCATGCCGCCCGTACGAGCGGCGTCAACCCGTCGCGATCGACACGGGAGAGATCCGCTCCCGATTCGACGAGCTGGAGAAGAGCATCCTCGCCCCCCCGCATGAAGGCGAAATCGACCGGCACGTTCCCGTCGCCGTCCATCGAGGCGGTATCCGCGCCGCGTTCGAGGAGGAATCGCACCGTCTCGGCCGAGCCTCCGAAACTCGCCCAGTGTATCGGCAACGCCTTCCATTCATCATCCGGCAGGCTCACCAGGGACGGATCGTCGTCGAGCATGCGACGCAACCCGTCCACATCTCCCTCGGCCGCGAGACGATGCACGTCGCCACACGACGCTGACGATGCATGGAGCGAGATCCCCGCCAGCATGACGACGGCGACCAGGATCATCTTCATCGTTCCTCCTCCCGTTCCGGAGCCGTTGCCAGAAGGATACACCAACCGCTCCTCTCGGGAAAGAGCGCTTTCCCGACGGATGCAAACAGGCGGGAAGGCCGTACGACCTCCCCGCCTGCATGCGTCCGTTCGCCAGGCCGCGGCCGTCCGCAGCGCCTTCGCGTCTATTCCGTGTTTCCGCTCCCCTGTTTCTTCTTCTTCTTCTGCTGCTGCTCCATGTACTCGATCTTCTGGAGCATCTTCTTCCCGTTGTCGTTCTCCGGATTCATGGCGATCGATTTCTCGCAGAAGGTCTTCGCCTCCTCGTAGTCGCCTGCGACGAGCCGCGCCTCCGCCAGGCTGTCCCAGACGTTCCACGAATCGGGATGCCGCTTCGCGTTCATGCCGAAGACGGCGTTCGCCTCCTCTACCTTCTTCCCGTACAGGTAATAGTAGCCGAGCGTGTTGAACTCCTTCTCCTCGAAGTAGTAGTCGCCCGATTCGTCGGCGGCCAGCTTCTTGAAGAGCTTCTTCCCCTTGTCGATTCCGCCCTCTTCGATCGCCCTGGCGACCATGGCCGCCGCGGAGTTCTCGATCACGGAGATCTGCTTCCACTTCTCCTCGATCGACTCCAGCGTCTTCTTCTTCATCATCATCTGCTTCTTCTTGAGCTCCTCGTCGGTCATCTTCTTCTCGTCGCCGGCGGCAGGTACGGGCGCTCCCGCAGCCGCGATCGCCACTGGCGCGCCGTCATCCGCGGGCACGGCGGGCGAGCGCAGGCCGAAGAGCGCGGCCGGAGCCAGCATGGACACGATGAATACGCACGCGATAACCGTCGACACGTTCCGACAACGATTCCTGTCGATCTTGGGATCGAGAATGCACATGAGTCTCTCCTTCAGACTGGAGCCCTGGGAAATGGTCGAGAGCTGCCAGATCGGTCGCGGGGAGGAGCCGAGGTCCGCCGCGATGTCCATGAGCATCATCGCGTAATCGGACGGTCTCGCCCCGGCGTTGATCACCGCATCGTCGCAGTCTCTCTCTCGTTCGATTCGCAGTTGCCTGACGGCCTGCCGCACAACGGGATTGAACCACTGGAACACGACGGCCGCGAGCGCGGCGATCTCGACGAGACCGTCACGGCGTTTCACGTGGGCCAGTTCGTGCGAAAGCACGAAACGTCTTCGCGACACGGGCCAGCCGTCGCAACTCGCCGGCAACACGATGACGGGGTCGAACACTCCGATCGTCACGGCCGCCTGGAGTTCGCCGGATACGTACAACGGCACGCGGCGTTTCAGTTCGAGTCCGTCCGAAACCTCCTCCGCGAGCGCCTCCCACGACCTTCCCGCTCCCACCGCGGCCCTTGCGAGGCCCTCGATCCGACTCTTCGTCGCCATGGCGATCCCGAGCGTCGTCGCCATCCCGATAAACCACGCGAAAACGATCCACCCCTGCCAGCCGCTTTCGCCGAACGACGTTCCCTCCGCGCCGTTCACCGTCCCGTTCGCTCCGCCGTCCAACCCGTCGATTCCGGGGATCGGCCCCTCGACGAGCGCGAGTCGTTCCTCGATCGCCTGCCGGTCGCTCGACGACCGCCCGTCGAGGGGCGGGAACTGCAGGCGCCAGACCGGCGGCACGGCGGCCGTGAGCGGCAGGAGGCAGACGATGACGATCGTGGCGATCCATACCGCGTTCCGCGCATGTGCCGATGCCCTGCGAAGCAGCAGCGCGTTCACGAACGCCGCGGCCGCGCAAACGAGGGTGCTCTTTATCGTGACGTCCGCGAGGAAACCGATGACGGGCATCCACGAAACGTCCCGAAGGATCCTTGAGAGGGCGTTCATCCTACCTCCCCTCCCTGCGTGATTCCTCGATGAGATCGAGGATCCGGCGCCGCTCGGCTTCCGACAGCCTCGCATCCGCCTTCCCGAGTATGGCGATCACCGCGTCCGCCTCGGCGCCCTTGAAGAAGGTGTCGACCACGTTGTCGAGAAGCGTCGAGCGGGCCTTGCGAAACGGTATCGTCGGGTGATAGATGTACCGCCCCTTCTCGACGGTGTGGCGAAGATAGCCTTTTTCCTCGAGGACGTTCAGCATCGTGCGGACGGTCGCGTTCACCGGCGCGTCGGGCAGGCCTTCCATCACCTCGACGGCCGTCGCCTCCTCGAGCTGGTAGACGACCTCCATGATCTGCCGTTCGCGTCGCGTCAATGCGTTGAGATCCGGTTTGAGCACATCGACCTCCCTCGCGCCCCGAGCGCACCCGGGCATCCATCGAAACGCATGTTACCGCTCAACATGTTAATCCAGTAACATGCGTAATATTTAACATTCTTGCCGGAAAGTCAAGCCCCTCGTTTCTGCGCCGGACATCCGAACCACGTTACTCATTGCTATACTATGCGTTAGAGATTACTAAAAAATTGCCCCGGAGCAGTGCCCGGCGGCCCTCATCCGGCGACTGACGCCACGAGAGCCCCCGTGCCCGTGACGTGAACGACGACCGTCCCGGCTTGATCGAAGACCCTCGCGATCTATTCGCCGACGATCTTCACCAGGACGCGTTTCCGCCTCCGTCCGTCGAATTCGCCGTAGAATATTTGTTCCCACGGTCCGAAATCGAGTTGCCCCGCCGTGACGGCGACCACGACTTCACGCCCCATCACCTGCCGCTTGAGATGCGCGTCGCCGTTGTCCTCTCCGGTGCGGTTGTGCCGGTATCGTTCCACCGGTTCGTGCGGGGCGAGGCGCTCGAGCCACTCCTCGTAATCGGCGTGCAATCCGGATTCGTCATCGTTGATGAAGACCGACGCGGTGATGTGCATGGCGTTGACGAGGAGCAGGCCTTCGACGATCCCGCTCTCGGCGAGACAGGCTTCCACTTCCGGCGTGATGTTGACTAAGGCCCTGCGCGCGGGGACGTCGAACCAGAGCTCCCTGCGAAAACTCTTCATGCCCTTCAGATCTCCTCCGTGAGCTCCAGGAACCGCCGGTACGGGATGGCGATCAGGCTCTCCGCCTGGAAGGCCCCGTTCGAGAGGCTGATCATCGACACCTTCGCCGCCGCCTCCTCGTCCGGCGCCTCGAAGATGTCCAGGAAATCGTACCTGCCGAGAAGTGCGTAATGCGCGACGAACGTGACCTCGGGGCACTTCTCCTTCACGCGGTCCAGCCAGGCGCGCCCGATCGTCGCCCGCTCCTTCATCTGGCGACTGACCTCCGTGGTCAGTTTCGTCAGCAGGATGTAGGTCTGCATCCTTCCCCTCCTTTTTACGGGTCGCCGCAGCGGCGTCCCTCGCGGATTGTACCGGAAGTATGCCCGCCGGTCAAAAGTTCCGTTCGCTCCCGGCAGGACCGACCGGACACCGGGACATCGCCGCGCCGAGATGAGCGCCGAACAGTATGACGAGACTGCAGATGTAGATCCAGAAGAGGGAAAGGACCACCGTGGCGAGCGAACCGTAGACGACACGGTAGTTGAGCACCCCGGCGACGATCGACCACTTGAACCCCGCATAGGCAAGCCGGAGTGCGACGATCGCGGCGAGAGCCCCACCGCACGCCTCTCGCAGACGGACCTGCGTCTTCGGCACCCAGTAATAGATCACCGAAAGCAGCAGGAATCCGAAGATGTACGGCACGGCGTCCGTGAAATAGGTCCAGCCGGCCGTACCGGCGAGTTTCTCCCCGTGCCGGAAGGGAAGATCGAATTGCGAGACGATGTCGACGGCGGTGTTCAACAGGAAGGAGGCGACGATCGTGAGAGCGAGCGAAACGATGCCGGCGAAGGCGAAGAGCCGCTTGCGTATGAAGGTCAGCGGCACGGCGCGAGCGCCCCAGGCGAGGTTGATGTACCTCACGAGAACCGCGAAGACATTCGAGCCGGCCCAGAAGAGTCCGACGATGGCGATGATGCTGAGCGAACCGCGACCGCGGAAGAGGATGCCGAGATTCTCGTCCACGAGCCTGACGAACTGGTTCTGTCCCGCAGGGAAGGCGCGATCGAGGATCCGCATCACCTCGGTGATGATCGTCTTCTCGTCGAGCACGTACGAGAGGATCGAGAAGAGGAAGACGGCAAGCGGGAACAGCGAGAAGAACGCGAAATAGGCGATACCCGCCCCCGTTTCGAGCGAGCGCTGCCGGATGAACTCGCGGAACGCGTCCGCGACGACGCCCGGCGCCGTGCACCGCATGCGCCTCAGGACGGCCGCTATCCGGCCCATCTGCCCCTTCCTCCCCGGAACGTCACGTTTCACGATCTTTGCACTCCTCTCATCCGCTTTCCTGTATCCGTTCGCCCGCCGTTCCGAAAACGAGCAGCCAGAGGAAGAAGGGGCCGCCGAGAAGCGCCGTGACGATCCCGACGGGCATCTCCGCCGGCGCGATGACCGTCCGTGCGAGCGTGTCGCAGATCACCAGGAATGCGCCGCCGAACAGCACGGTCGCCGGCGCGAGAGCCCGATGGCCCGCCCCGACGAGGATACGGCAGATGTGCGGGCTCATCATCCCGACGAAACCGATCGGGCCGCACACCGAAACGACGCCGCCGACCATCAGGGAGGAGCCGACGAAGAGGATCATCCTGGTTCTTTTCACGTCGACGCCCCTGCTCGCCGCCAGGTCCTCCCCGACGGTCAGCAGATCGAGTTCCCGGACCCTCGCGAGGACGCAGGATCCGCCGACGACGACGAACGGGGCCATCACGAGAGCCGGCCCGTAGCCGACGATCTCGAAGCCCCCCATGAGCCACCGGACGACGCGGAAGGAATGCTCGAAATCGCTCATGTACTGGATGAAGAGGATGAGGCTGGCGAAAAAGAAATTCACCGCGACCCCCGCGACGAGCATCGTCGCGGTCGACGAGCCGTGCCTGACCCGGGTCAGTCCATAGACGATCGTTACCGATACGACCGCCCAGACGAATGCGCTCGCCGACTGGCCGGCCAGGCCCATGAACGAGAATGCGAGCCCCGTCTTGATGGCGAGCGCCGCGCCGAAGGCCGCGCCGCTCGAGACGCCGAGCGTGAACGGCGTCGCCAGCGCGTTGCGGAACATCGCCTGGAAAGCCATGCCGCCGATGGCGAGCGCGGCTCCCGCGATGAACGCCGTGATCGTCCGCGGCACGCGGATCTTCCAGAAGATATCTTCCTTTACCGTGGAGTCGGCGTCCCCGGAAAGATCCGACGGCCCGATCCGCTCCATGCCGATGAACGGCGCGAGAAGAAGGACGATCGCCGCGAAGAGCCCCGCGATCGCGACGAATCTCCCTCCATGCGCGCTCATCTGCCATCCTTTCGGGGAACGATGACCGGGCGTCCGGTCTGCGGGTGGGCGGCGAAGATGAACCGGGTCCCGTAGGCGGGCTCGAGTATGTCGTTCGACATGACTGACCCCGACGGACCGTCATGGACGATCCTGCCGTCGACGAGGATCGCCGCCCGGTCCCCGAGCAGGGCGGCCGCGTTGATGTCATGCGTGACCGTGACGATCGTCTTGCCCTCGTCGCGATGAAGCCGCCGGAGCAGGTCGTTGACCGAGGCCTGATGCCGGGGATCGAGAAAGGTCGTCGGCTCGTCGAGGAGCAAAATCGACGCCCCCTGCGCCAGCACGGCCGCGATCATCACCATCTGCCGTTCCCCGCCGCTCAGCGAATCCACCCGCCTGCCCGCGAGACGGCTCGTTCCGGTTTTCTCGAGAGCGTCCGAGACCGCCGCCCGATCCCCGTGACCGACGGCCGTGAAAGGGCTGAGGTGGGGATACCGCCCCATCAGCACGAACTCTTCCACGGTGAAGGGCACATGACGGGAATCCGCCTGCGGAACGAATCCGGCGATCGCGGCGAGCCGCTTTCTTTTCATGTCCCGTGTCGGCTCCCCCCCGATTTGTATCGACCCGGTCCATGTCCCCAGGAGACCGGTGACGCAGCGGAGAAGCGTCGTCTTTCCCGCGCCGTTCGGACCGATCAGGGAAAGGTATTCCCCCCGACCGACCGAGAGATCGACGTCGCGGAGTATCCGGTTGCCGTTCAGGCTGCAACCGAGATTCTCGATCTCGATGGCCGGCGTCTTCATCGCGTCTCCGTCGAATCTCGCGGGTGGATCATGCCGGCGAGATCCTCGAGGAACCGTGGGAATCTCGGCCCCGGGATGAACGCGTAATCGGCCGTCACCACGCAGACCCGTCTTTTCTTCCCGAATCCGGGAATGCCGTCCCAGTCGGCGGCGGCCGCCGCGGTGTCGATACCGCGGCCCTCGACGTCGGGGACGAGATCGATCACCACGTCCGGATCGAGATTGACGATCCCCTCCGCCGAGATGAGCGGAAAGGCGGGGCTTTCGCGCCGGTAGGCGTTCTCCCCGCCCGCGAGCTCGACGAGTTCGTCGTAGATGCCGCCGCGCCCCGCGGCGTAGAGTTCCCTGACGACGCCTGCGCCGACCTCGCGTTCGACCGAAACGAGTACCCGGGGACGGTGACGCCCCGCCACGCCGCGTCGCACCGCCTCGATGCGCTCCTCGATACCGCAGACGAGCCGTTTCGCCCGTTCCTGTTCGCCGCAGACGACACCGAGCGTGCCGATCGACCGGACGATGTCCTCGATCCGCTTGTTGTCGACGATGACGAAACGAATGCCCAGACGACCGAGAAGATTCCTGATCGATTCCTGTTCGGGCAGGATCGCGACCAGGTCCGGCTCGAGAGCGGCGATCGCCTCGTAGTTGGGATCGAGATACCCGCCGACCCGCCGTATCGATGCGGCCTCGGCCGGGTAGCGGCAATACCGGGTCACGCCGACGATCCGATCTCCCGCCCCGATCGCGAAGAGTATCTCCGTTGTGCTCGGCGAGAGCGAGACGATCCGCGACGGCGGCGGAAAAGCCGGGATTCCGGGAGCATCTTCGGCGCCGATTGCCGGCGACCCTGCACGGATCGACCCGCAGAGCGCCGCGGCGACGATCACGAAGGCGAGGGCGATCGGCCGCACCGCCTTCATCCCCCGTCACCTCCGCGGAACTCGGAGATCTCGGCGACAGGCGCCCGCGTCATGCCTGCCGGTTCTTCCGCCGGCCACCCGAGCGCGATGAGCGCGGGGACGTCCCAGTTAGTCGGGATGCCGAGGATGCGCTTGACCTTCTTCTTGTCGAACCAGCCGATCCAGCAGGTGCCCAGTCCGCATTCGGCGGCCTGCAGCACGAAATGCTCCCCGGCGATTCCGGCGTCGACCGCATGGTAGTCGATCTTCCTGACGAACGCGCCCGCCCGGTAGGTGACGGCGTTGAGCCGCATCGCGACCGCGACGATGACCGGTGCCGTCGACGCCCACCGGTTCGGCACGATGCCGCCGAGCGCCTCGGCCACGATCCTGTCCTTCGTCTCTCCGCCGGTCACCCAGAAGCGCCACGCCTGCTTGTTGCACGCGGTCGGGGCGTACCTCACGGCCTCGAGACAGCGTTCGATCAGCTCCCTCGGCACCGGGTCGGGCCGGTATGCGCGGACGCTGCGTCGCATCCTGACGATATCGAGGAAGCGACAGGTCATCCGCCGTCCCCTCCCCCGGCGCCCGGAAGAGACGCGCGGCGCTCATCGAAAACGTCCTTGCCGCCGAGCAGCATCGACCCGGCCGGAAGCCGCCGCGAGGCGAGCCGGCACATCAGGTCGGAGATCTCCCTGATCTCCCACTGTGCGTGCCGATCGCTTCTCAAGCGCGAAAAGTGGTAGAGTTCCCTGAGGTTGACGCCGATCGCCACTCGCCTCCGGTGGGCGTTGAGGAAGGCGTAGGGAGCCGCGTCCGGCGAACGGCGTGCGATCGAGCCGGCGAGTCGGACGGCCCTCGCCGCCGCCTTCCTGATCTCCCCGACGCCTCTCGCCTCCCGGATCGACCGGGGAATCGAGATGCCGAGCGTCGCATCGTACGGCTGGGGCAGTATCGTGGCCATGCGGTGGCGCTTGAGCTGCGCGAAACAGGACGCCGATACGACCGTCTCGTAGAAAAGATGCACGGCCTCGAACTCGCGCCAGACGGGATCCCACGGTTCGATGCCGCGCATCGTCCGGGCGACGATCTCGGCGCGTCCGTCGGGGCCGATCAGGGCCGCCCGCGCCGCCGCGTCTTTCCACGGGCAGCGCGAGGAGGCGAAGATCAGCGCCGCGGCGAGCGTCTCGTCACCCTTCGGCGTGCACGAGATCAACCGCACGCGATCGTCGTCCGCCACGGCCTCCCCCGCCGAACCCGTCATCCCGTCGCCGATATCCTCGCGGGCCTCGTGCCGATTCCGCACGTACGTCGTCGTCTCGGGGTAGCGCACGAGCGACGGGGCGACGGCCCTCGCCAGTCTGGACAATTCCGCGGCGATCGCCCTCACCTCCCCGAGTCGATCGGCCGACAGGCATCGCACCATGTACTCGAGCTCCCGCGCGTTGACGGTCATCCCGAGCTGCGCCGCCGTCGAGAGGGGCATGACGTAGCGCGCGTCCTCCCGCGCCACGCTTTCCTCCCTCCCTGATTTCACGATACGTCCGAGGAGGGCGCCGTACGTGCGGTGCAACTCCTCCGCCTCCGCGACGAATCTCTTCGCGAGCCGCGCCTTCCGCACTTCCGGCGGCGTGACGATGTCGCGCCCGAGGCGGATGTAGCGCTGGGACTTTTCCGTGAACGAGGCGAGCCGGAAGTGCTCGACCGCCTCGACGGCGAGCCGCGATACGCCGGTCAGGTCGAAATTGAAGACGGCATGCTCCGCGATCGACGAATGCCCGAGCCCGAAAACGATGCGTTCGTTCGAACGCCTGGCCTTTTCCACCTGGCCGCGCGCGTCGCGCCGGATCTCGTCGATCGAACGGGGATCGCGGGTCGTCCGCGCATAGGAGGCGGAGATGACTTCCGGCGTCGGATCCCCCCGCCTTCCGCCCTCCTTCATCCACGCCGTCTCTACATTGAATCCCGCGAGTGTGATCCGCATCCCCGTCTCCTCGGCCGTACCGTCAGAAACCGAACAGCACGCTCCCGTAGAATTTCCATTGCTTTCCCTCGTAGAAGGCGAGTTCCGAGTTGAACGGGTCGGCGTACGTCACGTCGTCGAGGCCGTATGCCGCCTCGAAGGACGCGGCGAACGGATAGCTGTAGAAGGTGAATCCTTTCAGCCGCAGGTCGAACCCGATATCCCGCTTCGCCTCGTCCCACGAGGGGTCCCCGACATCCCATGCCTGCCCCGCCTCGGCGAAGACGCCGCCGTACAGCGAGCTGAAGTGCATGACCGCGAACCGGCGGTCGATGCCACGCAGGATGGGAAAGCGATAGAGAACCCGCCCCATCGCCATGTTCTTGCCTCCGAGAGAGTAGTAGGTGTATCCCCGCAGGCCGTCACGGCTCCCGAGATAGAAATCGAAGAAATCGTCGACATCGGGATTGTCGATGTGCCCGCCGCGAACGAGGACGGAAAGCGCGTGCCGCCAGAACGGCAGCGGCACGTATTCCTCCCAGGCGAGTTCGAACCGGTTGAAGTCGTTTTCGTCGTAGATCGGCTGGAACACGTACTCGAATTCCCCCGACGAGAGCTTGTCACGGGCGACGGCCGCTTCAAGGTGAAACCGTCTGCCGGCGCGGGGATTGATGTCCGCGTCGATTTCCCTGCGGATCGACACCCAGTCGAACATCGCCGAGTACTCGTTCGCCTTGTAGTAGTTCCAGCCGACCTCCTGATCGAAGACCTCCCATGCCTCTATATTCAGACCGTACTCGCCGTGGTTGTAGACGAGGGAGACGTCCTTCCGGCTGTATGCCTCCGGCTTCTTCAGTTCGAACCGGCAGGTGAAGAAGGCGTCCCAGAGATCGTAGCGTGTTCTGAACTCGATCTGTCTCCCCTGCTCGAGGGCGGAGAACTCGTAGTATTTCCTGCTCCTGAACACCTCGAGAAGAAAGGTGGGCTTGAACTGGCGGATCTCGATCCCGGCGTAGGCATCGAACTCCCAGTCCGCGTTCATCGAACCCGTGGCGAAGACGGACTGCCTGTCGATGATATCCCTCGCGTCGAACGTGAGCCCTATCCGCGGCGAGCCGTCGTATACCATGATCGAGGGAAAGAGATACAGCGGCGAATAGCCCAGGTTGAAGGATCGTTTCTCGTCGACCTGGGCTCGCACCGCCCGTTCGAGCGAGTCGCGCGCCGCCTCGCCGAGACATCCCGACGGCGCGGCGATACATCGCCGCCGCCGCTCGACCAGGAACGCATCGTCCTCGCCCGGTTCGACGGCGACCGAACCGGAACGCCATCCGTCGAGCCGCCTGATCTCGAACCCGTCGTCGCCGTACGCGGTGAAGAGAAGGTCGTCGCCGACGATCCGCGGCGCGAACGCTCCCCCGATCGTATTCGTGATCCTGGTCAGACGGCCGTCCAAGCCGCGGTGATAGATGTTGAAGATGCCCGTCCGGTCGCTCGAGAAGAGGAATCCGCCTTCGCCGTCCGCGACCGGATCCCGTTCGTCCGCCATTCCCGCCGCGAGCGGCCGTTCCGTCCCGTCCGAGGGATCGACGAGGACGACATCCCTGCTCGCGCCGTCGAAGCGCGAGGCGAGTATCCCCCCCGCGCCCCATGACAGGCCGAAATACTGCCTCCCGGGAACGAGAGGCGTCACGATGCGTTCCGTGCCGTCCGCCGCGGCGACGATGGCGATCCGCTGCGATCCGCCCTGATCGACGACGCATGCGATCCCCGTGCCGTCGGGCGAAAAAGCCGGGTCGGTGGCGCGCAGTGAACGCGTCAAGCGCCGGGTCTTTCCGCTCCGCGTGTCGTAAACGAACAGGTCGTAGAATCGATAGCCGCGGTCGTTGTCGCGCGTCCGCCGAGCGAAACAGATCGCGGCGCCGTCAGGCGACACGTCGAATCTCGTGGACGCATCACCGGCGACCTCCTCTATCCCGCCGTCCGGAGAGAGCGCGACGAGATCGGTGCCGGCGTAGTCTCGCCCGCCGTTCGAGAGGAAGAATATCCTTTCTGAACGCGGATCGGGCACCGGAAACAGGTTCATGAAGCCCGGGTTGGCGATCGTGCGGCCCTCGCGTGCCGCCGTCTCGATTCGTTTCGCAGTCGCCCCGTATTCCACCTCCATCCGCGCACGCCACCGCGCGTAGAGTTCGCCTTCCCCCATGCCGAGCACTTCACGGCAGGCGCCGTCGAATCCCGCGCGGAAGGGCCGGGAGAGCGCTCCGATCAGTTCGGGGATCCGCTCCCGCCCGTACTCGGTCGAGATGAACCGCACGAGCGAGAAGCCCTGGTTGTAGAGCATCTCCGCATCGAGGCTTCCCTTGCCGAAAACGGACATCTCGTCGAGCGTCAGAAGGCGATGGTTGAGGACCGCTGTCCGGAGAAGCATGTCCCGATGCGAATCCCAGATGTCGTTGCGAGCGACATCGCACTGGTACTGGGCGACTCCCTCGGCGAACCAGTTGGGAACGACCTCGCCGGGCACGGGCAACGAACCCTGGAAATTCGGATAGCCGGTGATGACGTCCGGGCGCTTCTCCCGTTCGAAGGAAATGGCCTGCAGAAAGAAGGAGGGAATCCGCCGTGGATATTTCATCGACCGCTGGAGGGACACCATGTGGGTGAACTCGTGCGTGATGACGTTCCGCAACCAGTCCGCCGTGCCGCGGAAGTGGAATTCGCGTTCCGTCGGGTTGATGTCGATCCGGTTCAGGTAATAGAAGGCCGCGCCCTCGAGAAGATCCGCCCTGTCGGAGATGTTGATGTGGACCCTGTCATCCAGCTCGAATGCGTAGTAGCAGGTGAGTGCGCGGTAGACCTCCTCGGCGATGACCGCGGCCCGGCCCGCGCTCCACTCGAGCCCCTCGTGGTAATGAACGGAAAAATGCTCGGTATCGATGGTCAGCCAGTCGATCTCCGACTGGTTCCAGGCACGTGCGTTCCCGCCCGGCACGCTCACCGCCGCGACGAGCGCCGCGACGAGACAGAACCTCATGACGCGATCGATCGTCGTCACGCCATCCCCCTTTCGATCCCGCCGCTCCGTGCCGCGCGGGGATGTGGTGCATCGCCGGGTGGCGGCGCGCCACCCGGCGATAGAGCGGTTACCGCCTCCCGGTCGTCTTGAGATAGCGGTAGATGTCGCTGTCGGTCGTGAGGATCGCTCGCGAGTTCTCGCCGATCGTCGTGCGGTAGATCTCGAGCGTCTTGAGCAGGGAGTAGAACTCGGGATCCTGCTTGTAGGCGTCGGCGTATATCCTCGTCGCTTTCGCGTCCGCCTCTCCGCGGATCTCCTGGCTCTTCCGGTACGCCTCGGACTGGATGCGGTTGAGTTCGCGCTCCTTCATCCCGACGATCTCGGCCCGCTTGCCCTCTCCCTCGGAGCGGTATTTCGAGGCGATCCGCTGCCGCTCGGAGTTCATGCGCTCGTAGACCTTCTTGCGCACGTCCTCGATGTAGTTGAGTCCCTTGATCTGGACGTCGAGAAGCTCGATGCCGTACTGGGGCACGAGTTCCGACGCGCGCGCGATCACCTCTTTCGTGATCTCCTCGCGTCCGACCTCGATCCGTTCGAGGGATGCGGTCCCCCCCTCGTCGATCTCCGTCTCCTCGATTTCCGTGTCGAGGATGCGGTTGGAGTTCCGGACCACTTCGATCAGAAGGTAGCGGGATACGACGTCCCGCGCGGCCGAATCGACGATATCGTCGAGGCGCCCCATCGCTCCGCGTATGTTGCCGACCGACTGGTAGAAGATCAGCGGATCGACGATCCGCCAGCGCGCCGTCGTATCGAGGTATATGTACTTCTTGTCGGAGGTGGGGATCTGGTCGGCCGAACCGTCCCAGATCAGGATCCGCTTCTCGAAACGGTGCAGCGTCTGGACGAAGGGCACTTTCACGTGCAGCCCCGCCTTGACGATGGCGCCGCCGATCGGCTTGCCGAACTGGGTGACGATCGCCTGCTCCGATTCGCTCAGCGTGTAGAAGGTGTTCGACAGCACGGCGATGACGATGATCAGGAGCGCGAGAAACCCGAAGAAACGTCCTGCGTTCATCACTGACCACCTCCCTTCGGGCGACCGTCGAGTTCGAGAAGCGGCAGGATCGACTTCTGCTTCTCGTCGACGATGTATATCTCCTTGATCTTCGGCAGCACCTCGCCCATCGCCTCGAGATAGAGCCGCCGGCGCGTCACGTCGGGGGCCGTCCGGTACTCCCGGTAGACCTGGTTGAAGAGGGCGACGTCGCCCATCGCGCGGTTGACCCGGCGGAGAGCGTAGCCCTCCGCCTCGGCGATCATCTGCTCCGCTTCGCCCTTCGCCCGCGGGATGCGCTTGTTGTAGTCCTCCCAGGCCTCGTTTATCATCTTCTCCTTGTCCTGTTTCGCGCGGTTGACCTCGTTGAAGGCCGTCTTCACCTGCTCGGGAGGATTGACGTCCTGGAGCTTCACCGTGACGATCTGCAATCCAGAGTCGAAGTTGTCGAGGAGCTGCTGCAGGCCGATCTCGACCTCCTTCGCGACCTCGACGCGGCCGACGGTGAGAACCTCCGAGACGGTCCTGTCTCCGACGATGCGCCGCATCACGGCCTGCGACATCGCCCGGAGCGTTTCGACCGGATCCTTCATCTTGAAGAGGAACTTGTACGGGTCCTTCACCTTGTACTGGACGATCCACTCGACCTCGGCGACGTTGAGGTCACCGGTGAGCATGAGCGACTCCTCGAGAAACTTCTTCGGGCTGTACGTCGTGCGCACGTCGGCCCGAATCGTCCGGAACCCGAATTCGCTCTTGAAGACCTTCTTGACCTTGACCTTCCGCACCGTCTCGATTCCGAATGGAACCTTCATGTGCAGACCCGGCTCGGTCTGCCTGACGTACTTGCCGAATCGCTGGATCACGCCGACCTCGTCGGCCCCGATCGAGTAGAACGCCGACGTGACGAGGACGATCGCGACGACGACGAGGACGATCCTCTGGACCGCCCGCCCGGTGAACGACACCGGACGCTTGCCGAAATACACCTGCATGGGTTCCTTCCTTTCCCGGATCCCCCCGAGGCGGGACGGTCGGCCGTCGCCGGTCGTCCCTGCTTCCGGAGAATCATACCGGGCTCGAACACCGGATATTCGAAGCGTCCCAACGGTTTTTCAGGTTACGGTACGCCGATTGCACGGTCAACGTTTTTCGGGTCCTCTTCGCGCCCGCCGGTACTCGAACCTGGCCCGGCAGGTTCCCTCGCTCGATACCATGCAGGGACCGGCCGGCCGCCGGATCGTGCACGCCGTGCCGAACAGGCCGCATTCCTCCGGCTCGGCGTCTCCGAGAATGACGCGGTGGCACAGGCATCCCGGAGGAACGTCGACGGCATGAGCGGGACGAACGAGACCCAACCGCCGGACGGCGTCGAACCGCTCGAATCCAGGACCCGGCCGGAGTCCCGATCGCGGGATGACGCCGATCCCCCGCCAGGACGCGTCATCCTCGGTGAAGACGCGCGAGATCGTCTCCTTCGCACGGGCGTTGCCATCCTCGCTCACGACGCGGCTGTAGAGGTTCGTCACGCGGAACGGGGGCCCCGCCTCGATCGCTCGAACGAGATCGAGGACGGCGAGCAGCACGTCCGTCGACTCGAAGCCGGCGACGGTCCCCGGAACGCCGTATTCCTCGAGAAAACGGTACCCCGCGCGTCCGAGCACGGTGGAGACATGGCCTGGAAGGAGGAATCCCTCGACCGGCCCCGTTCCCCGCTCGAGCAGGAACCGCATCACGGGGGGCACGAGCCGAAGCGATGGAATGATCGAGAAGTTGTTTGGAGGATCGGCGAGCAGCGAAGCGGCGATCGGTCCGGCGGTCGTCTCGAAACCGACCGCCATGAATACGACCTCCCGTTCGGGATGCTCGCGCGCGAGGTCGACCGCGTCGAGCGGCGAGTAGACGACCCGGACGTCCCTGCCCGCCGCCCGCATCTCCTCGAGGGAACCGTCGGTGGCCGGAACGCGAAACATGTCGCCGAAGGTCGTTACGATCACGCCGTCCAGTCGCGCGGCGGCGACGGCGAGATCGATGTCCCCCGCCGGGCAGACGCAGACAGGGCACCCCGGCCCCGCCACGAGGCGGAGTCTGTCCGGCAGAAACGACCTGATCCCCTCGCGTGCGATCGTGTGCTCGTGCGTTCCGCAGACGTGCATGATCGTCACGGGACGGGACAAGACCACCCCGGAGAGCGTACGTGCGATCGACGCCGCCGTCCGGGGATCGCGGAATCGTTCGAGGAAATCGTCCGTCATGGCCGTTCAATCGATCCGCTTTCGGGATCGATCGCGCCCCGCCTGCCGGCCTCGTGGACCTGCCTGATGAGATCGAGGGTCTCGAGCGCTTCCTTCTCGTCGACCCGTTCGATCGCGTACCCCGTGTGCACGAGCACGTAGTCGCCGACGCGAAGCCCGTCGACGAGATCGAGCCGGACGTTCTTGCGCACGCCTCCCGATTCGACGACGGCCTCGGGCCCCTCCGCCTCGACGATCCGCATGGGAATGCCGAGGCACATCACGCGCCTCCGTTCGTCTTGCGAAACCGGTCGAGCCACCAAAGCCAGTTTTCGAACCCCTCGCCCGTGCGGCAGGAGAGCTCGATGATCTCGATATCCGGATTGAGTTCCCGCGCCTCGCCCGACGCCCGCGCGACATCGAAATCGACGTGCGGCAGCAGATCGATCTTGTTGAGTACGAGGAGTCTCGACTGCATGAACATCAGGGGGTATTTCCGCGGCTTGTCGTCGCCCTCCGTGACGCTGAGCAGCATCACCCGCCCGTCGACGCCGAGATCGAATTCCGCCGGGCAGACGAGATTCCCGACGTTCTCGACGAGGATCAGGTCGAGCAGATCGAGATCGATCCGGTGAAGCGCCGAGTGCACCATCGCGGCGTCGAGATGGCAGACCTCTCCCGTCGTGATCTGGTGCACGGCCACGCCCGTCTCGGCGATGCGCTCCGCGTCGCGGCTCGTCTGGAGATCACCCTCGATGACGGCGACCCGCGCCGTCTCGCCGATATGGGGGAGCGTGCGAACGAGAAGCGAGGTCTTCCCCGCTCCGGGCGCGCTCATGATGTTGAGGGAAACGACGCCGTGCGACCGGAGCATCTCCCGGTTCTCCGCGGCGATCCGGCGGTTGTGTTCCCGCATGTCCTCGCCGACGTTCACCTGGTGCATTGTCCTCCCCCGTTCCTCACGAGGTGCGCTCGCCGTTCTCCTCGTCCATGAGGATGTAATCGACTTCCATCTCCCTGCCACTGCGGATATCCATCCGCCCCCCGCACGCGGGACAGGCGAGGACGACCTCGCCCGGAGCGAATTCCTTTCCGCAGTCACGGCAGCGCGTCCTGAGGGGGATCCGTTCGCACTCGATCCGGCCGCCCTCGGCCGGCGTGCCGCGGGAGAGGACGTCGAAGGCGAAAGAGAGCGCGTCGACGCTCACGCCGGCGAGTTCCCCGATCCTGCAGTGCACGACCTTGACCGTTCCGCCCCCCTCGCGGCGGACGGCCTCCTCCACCGAGGAAAGCATGTTCCGGGCGAGGGAGACCTCATGCACGTCCGTTCTTCCTTTCGGAGAGCGATATCGAGACGCGCCCGTTTCCACGCCCCGTCACGAGGCCGGCCACCTCGTCCGCGAGCGCCGGAAGGACCCGTTCGACTTCCGGCAGGCACCCCTCGCAGAGGGTGTACGGATCCCGCGCCTGCACGGCGAATATAACGACCTCGCTCGGCATGTGAAACCGCAATCGGCGCCCGAGTTCGAGAGAGGTGAAGAGATCGACGTCGTGAACCGACGCGAGGCGGGGCGTGATCCGGATGTCCTCTTCCGTGAGGCGGAAGACCGTGCCGGGTTCCTCCCCCTCGAGCATGATCGTGTCGACGATGATCGCGCGGTCGTATCCGCGCAGCATCTCGACGATATCGAGTCCCATCGTCTCGGATTCGCGCACCTCGGCCGCTCCCTCGAGACGCGTCTCCAGCGCGCGCGCGACGAACACGCCTGCCCCGTCGTCACTGAGCAGGGTGTTCCCCATACCGACGACGATCGTATTCACCAACATCTCCCTCGCGATCGACCCGCTACCGCGAAACCGAATTGAGCAGTTCTCCCTCCTCGTTCCGTATCTCGACCACGAGGGGCATCTGTCCTGGAAGACTGTGCGTGGCGCAGCTGAAACAGGGATCGAACAGCCGGAAAGCCATCTCGACCATGTTGAGCAGCCCGTCGGTGACCTCGCCGCCCTTCCCGATGAACTTCTGCGCCGCCTTCTTCACGGCCATCGAGATCGGGGCGTTGTTGTTCGTCGTCCCGACGATCAGGTTGGCCTCGGTGACGATGCCGTTCTCGTCGGTCTTGAAATGGTGCGTGAGCGTCCCGCGAGGCGCCTCGATGATCCCGACCCCCTCGTTCGGCGTCGTCGACGGGATGACGCGGACGTTCGGATCGATGATCTCGTCGTCCTCGACGAGCTCGATCAGGCGTTCCGCGGCGTAGAGGAGCTCGATCAGACGCGCCCAGTGGTGCACCATGAGCTTGTGCGACGGCTTCCCGCCGAGCGTGTCGAACATCTTCTGGAATTCCTCGTTCGCGCGCGGCGTGGCCATGCCATCCGCGGCGTTGAGGCGCGCCAGCGGCGCGGCCTGGTAGATGCTCGTCCCCTGTCCCTCCTGGAAACCGTGCCACCCGCGCGCCTTGAGGTACGGGTACTTCAGGTAGGAGTACGGCTCGACATGCTCCGCGATATGATCCAGGTACTCCGGCTCGGTGTACGTGAGGATCTCCTCGCCCATCGTGTCCACCACGCGGACGCGGCCATCGTAGAAGGTCACGTGGTTGTTCTGGTCGACGAGCCCCATGTAGTTCGTCACCAGCTCGTATCCGTCGCCGAGAACGAGGTCCATGTACGCCTCGTTCTTCAAAACGACGTCCGCGAAGATCTTGAGCCCGAGTTCCCCGAATAGGAGCTGGTCCTGCGCCATCGGCCGCAGCTTCTCGCGTTCCTCGGGGGTGAGGGCTTTCGCCACGCCGCCGGGGATGTTCCACACGGGGTGCGTCGCGCGCCCTCCGACGATGATCTGGATGTCCTGCGAGATCGCCCGTTGCCGGATGACCTCCCTGCCCGTCTCCAGCCCGACCTTCTCGATCAGGCCGAGCACGTTCCGCTTCGCCTTCGGCGCGTCCGGGCCGACGACGAAGTCGGGGGCGCCGAGGGCGTAGAAATGCGCCGCGTGGCTGTGGATGAAGTGCGCCATGTAATAGAGTTCGCGCAGCTTCTTCGCCGGAGACGGGATCGTGACGTTGTATACGTTGTCGACGGCCTTACCCGAGGCCATATGATGTGCGGCCGGTCAAACCCCGCAGATCCGAGGCATCACCCTCGGGATCTCCTCGACGGGGAGACCCTCGACGAACTTCTCGAATCCCCGCAGCTCGGGGATCTGTAGATATGCGTTCTTCACCGAACCGTCGTCGTCGATGAAGATCGCGATCTTGCCGTGGCCCTCCAGTCGGGTGATGGGGTCGATCTGGATGCGCTTCATGTGTTTTTCCTCCTCAGTATGGATGCCGCCATGCTGAAACGATGAAAGGTCCTCAACGGATCGACCATCATGTCGACGATCTCGTCGATCTCCTTCAATTCCTTCGGCTCGAGCACCGAAGCCAGCGCGCTGAGCATCTTCATGCCCATGTCGGGCACCTCGTCGAGCGGGCCGTAGCATCCGCGGCACGGCACGCCGGACTTGATGCATCGCGCGCCGCAGCCTTCGCGGGTGACCGGCCCGAGACAGACGAGCCCCTGCTCGAGCAGGCATCGCTCCGGATCCGGGATCATCATGTGCGTTCGCTTGATCGCCGGGATCATCTTCTCTTCCTTGACGCGCGGGCATTCGTCGCAGAGCGTCTTCGTGCCCGCTCCGATGATCGATCCCTTCGGGGGCAGAGCGCCCTCCCATACGGCCGTCAGGGCATTGACGATCTGCTGGGGCACGGGCGGGCAACCGGGCAGGTAATAATCGACATCGACCACCTGGTCGAGCGTCTTCACCGTGTTGTAGAAACGCGGCAGTTCGAGCTTCTCGTCACCGTTCGCCCAATGCTCGACGGGGAGCGTCCCCTCGTCATTCGTCGTCGAGGGGGAATCGATATACACGCGTTTGAGGATGTCGTCGCGCGTGTAGAAATTCGCCAGGCCCGGGATGCCGCCGATGTGCGCGCAGGCGCCCACGGCGACCATGACCTTCCCCTTCCGGCGAAGCAGCCTGGCGATCTCCTCGTTTTCCGAGTTGCGGATCGCGCCGTTGTACAGGACGATGTCGAGAAAGTCGTCATCGAGCGCCTTGACATCCTCGTACTTGAAATCCATCGCGCACGGCCAGAGGAAGAACTCCATGTGGTCCGCGATGTCGAGGAGCTTCTCGTGCGTATCGAGCACGGCCACGTCGCAGCCGCCGCAGGCGGCCCCCCAGTAGATGCCGGTTTTCAGCTTCATGCGCCCTCTCCCGTATTCTCCGCGCCCTCCCCCTCGTGCTCGACGACGTCGTCCTTCATGCTCTCGAAGACGGCATCCTTGATGCGCAGGGGACCGAGTGACCTGATCTGCTCGGTGAATTCATCGACGATCCGTCCGAATTTCTCCCCCTCGGACGCCGCGACCCACTCGAGACGGATGCGCTCCGGATCGATGCCGTATTCGGGGAGAATCCGCCTGAGAAGACGGTACCGCCGGAGAGCCTTGTAGTTTCCCTCCTGGTAGTGGCAGTCGCCGGGATGACACCCCGCGATGAGCACGCCGTCGGCCCCTTCGAAGAGGGCCTTGATGATGAATGTCGGCTCGATCCTGCCGCTGCACATCACGCGGACCGAGCGGATGTTCGGCGCGTACTTGACGCGCGCGGTCCCGGCCAGGTCTGCCCCGGTGTACGAACACCAGTTGCAGAGAAAACCGACGATCCTGGGTTCGAAGCTGTTCTCGCTCACACTCGCCCTTCCGTCATGAAACGGACAGGATCCCCTCGATCTCCGCGAGGATCTGCCGGTTCGAGAAGTGTTTCGCCGTGATCGCGTTGCTCGGGCACGCGGCGACGCAGGTCCCGCATCCCTTGCAGAGCGCCTCGTTGATCCTCGATACGCCCTTTTCGTCGTCGTACTCGATGGCGAGATACGGACAGAGGTTGTTGCAGATGCGGCACCCCGAACACCGCTCCTCGTCGATCTCCGCCGTCGCCGACTCGATCTCGATCTTCTCCCTCGTGATCATCGACAAAACGGCCGCCGAGACGGCCGATGCCTGCGCCACCGTGTCGGGGATGTCCTTCGCGCCCTGGCTCGTCCCGCAGACGAAGACGCCGTCGGTGGCCGTGGCGACCGGGCCGAGCTTCGGATGCTTCTCGATGATGAAACCGTCCCTGCCGATGCTCACGCTGCACATCTTCGCGACGGCTGGCAGCGTGTCATGAGCCTCGAGGGCGGTGCAGAGCACGACCATGTCGACGGGCACGCGCCGGACGAGTCCGAGCAGCGTGTCCTCGACCGAGACGATCAGCTTTCCCTCCTCGGCCGAGCGCTCGGGCACTTCGGTGACCTCGGCGACCTTGCCGCGGATGAAGCGCACGTCCTCGCCGAGCAGGCGATCGTAGAACTCCTCGTAGCCCTTGCCGAAGCAACGCATGTCGATGTAGAAATCGTAGACCTCGGCGTTGGTCTTTTCCTTGATCAGGTGGGCATATTTCAGCGCGTACATGCAGCACACGCGCGAACAGTACTCGTGATAGTGGCGGTCGCGGCTCCCCACGCAGTGGACGATCCCTATCGACTTCGGCTCCGAGCCGTCGGCCATGAGTATCCTGCCGCCCGTCGATCCGGACGCGCAGTTCAGCACCTCGAATTCGAGGGCGGTGAGCACGTTCGGAACGGAACCGTATCCGTACCGCTTGATGATGGTGGGGTCGAAGACCTGGTGTCCCGTGGCGATCACGATGTTGCCGACCTCGTACTCGACGATCTCGTCCTTCATGTCGTAGTCGATCGCACCGCGCTCGCATTGCTCCTTGCAGATCCCGCACTTGCCCTTCGTGAAATGGATGCAGGTCTCGGTGTCTATGACGGGGACGGGAGGAACGGCCTGCATGAAGGGCATGTAGATCGAGGTCGTCGGACCGAGCGAGAGCTTCTCGTGGACGCTGCCCTTGCGCGGAACGCGCGTGCCGGGGCATTTCTCCCAGCAGGTCCCGCATCCGTTGCAGAGTTGGGGATCGACGTACCTGGCCTTCTTCCGCACCTTCACGGTGAAGTTGCCCACGAAGCCCTTGACCTCCTCGACCTCCGCCCAGGTGAGCAGATCGATGTTCGCGTGCTGCCCCACGGAGACCATGCGCGGCGTGAGGATGCACGCCGAGCAGTCGAGTGTCGGAAAGGTCTTGTCGAACTGAGCCATGTGGCCGCCGATCGAGGGCTCCTTCTCCACGAGGACGACCGGCTTGCCTGCGTCGGCGAGATCGAGCGCCGTCTGGATGCCGGCGATGCCTCCGCCGATGACGAGCGTCCGGGGGTTGATCGAGACCTCGCGCTTCTCGAGCGGCTCGAGGAACCGGGCGCGGTGCACGGCGGCCGAGATGAGATCCCTCGCCTTCTCCGTGGACAATCCCCCGTCGAGATGCACCCACGAGCACTGCTCGCGGATGTTCGCCATCGTGAAGAGATAGGGATTGAGCCCGGAGCGCTCGCAGACCTTTCGGAACGTGTTCTCGTGCATGAGGGGCGAACAGGAGGCGACGACGACGCGGTCGATCGTGCCCGCCTCGAGATCCTTCTGGATCAACGCCTGGCCCGGATCCGAACACATGAACTTGTACTCGCGGACGAGCCGGACGCCGGCGAGGCCCTTCGTGTGTTCGACGAGCGTCCCGATGTCGACCTTTCCGGCGATATTCGTCCCGCAATGGCAGATATAGACACCGATTCGTTCTGACATCTCACGCTCCCTCGAAGATGCGCTTCACGTTCCCGGTCGGCTTCACGGCGAGGCGTTGCAGGCCGAGCCTCTTCGCGTCGATGCCGAGCGCCAGCCCGACGATCTGTGTGAAATAGATGACCGGCAGGCGGAATTTCGTCTTGAAGAGCCTGTTGACCTTGCCCTGGTAGACGTCCAGGTTCATCTGGCACAGGGGGCACGTCGTGACGATGCAGTTCGCGCCCGAACGCTCGGCCTCCTCGAGGAGCTCGCGGCAGAGTTTCAGCGCGAGTTTCTCCTCCGTACCCATCAGGGACGCGCCGCAGCACTTCGTCTTCATCCGGAAGGGCGAGCACTCCGCGCCGCACGCCTCGATCAGGCGATCCATCGACTGCGGATCGTCGGGGTCATCGAATCCCTCCTCGGGGCGGACGATCTGGCACCCGTAGTAGGGAGCCACTTTGAGACCCTCGAGCGGGCGCACGGCCCGCCCGGCGATCGTCTCGGCGCCGACGTCGTTGACGAAGACGTCGAGGAGATGCCGCACGCGGATGTTGCCGCTGTAGCTCAACCCCCCCGCCTCGAGCGCCTGGCCGATCTTCTTGCGGAGGTCCGGGTAATCCGCGAAATAGTGGTTCGTCTTGTTGAGCACGAGGTAACACGCGCTGCAGGGCGTGACCACGTCGCGGTGGAAGGGCTCGGCGAGCGCGAGGTTCCGCGCCGAGATCGCGAAGCTCATCAGCTCCCTGACCGACATGTAGGCGGTCGCGCCGCAGCAGTTCCAGTCGTCGAGCGTCTCGAGATCGATCCCGAGCGCCGGCGCCGTCGCGTCGATCGACTCCTGGTAGTGCTTCGCCGTCGCGTGGACTGAACAACCGGGATAGTACGTGTACTTCATCTAGATCTCCCCCAGCTCGTCGACCCGTTTCAGTATCTTCCGGAGTTGATCGATATTCTTCATCCGGTTGGGCATCAGGGGAAGGCGCCCGTTCGAGAAGAGCGCCCATCCCTGGTAGACGAAGTGGAAGGCCCCGAAGAGCTCCGCTTCGAGGATGTATCTCGTCATGAGCTCCGTCTCGTGGTTCCGACCGTACTTGTCGACCATCCTGACGAAATTCCGCGACAGTGCAACGGCCTTCCTGCCGCGCGTCCGTCCCTCTTTCACGGCGAGCCGCTTCAGCGCGTACATGACGTCGGTGATCTTGATCTCCTTGGGGCACCTGACGGCGCAGGTGTAACAGGAGGAGCAGAGCCAGATCGTGTTCGAATCGAGCACCTCGTCGCGGAACCCGGCCCGGATGAGCGAGAAGATCTTCCGGGGCGCGTGATCCATCACCGAGCCCATCGGGCAGGAACCGCTGCAGGTGCCGCACTGGATGCATTTCTTGATCTGCTGGCCGCCGGGAAGCGCATAGATCTCGTCGAGGAAATCGTGATCGAGGCTGGATTCGTAAACCGTTTCGTTTTCAATCATAAGGTCGCCACCCTCACCTGTTTTTCGGCCCGTCGGGCCGTTCTTCATGGCCGGTGCGGACGCAAGTTTGGTGAACCAGTCTACAGGAATCACCCCGATTGTCAATGATAAAGTATGATTAACTCATAGCCTGAATTGGAGTTGTGATTTACCTGTTTCCGATATCCATTCCGTTCGGGTCACTATGTCAGCGCTTCGCATATCGTGATGTCGTAATTGTTGCGACATAGTGCTCCCGCTCTTTTCCCTTGTAGCACGTCCCCCGGTTTGACAATATTCACTTACAAATACATCGTGCCGCGTTCCGGGTCTTCCCCGCCGAAAGGGGTCAGTTCCATGAAGGGTCTCCGAGCCGCGCTCCTCCTCCCGATCGTGCTTCTTTTCGCCTCGTGCGCCGATCCGGCGATCGAGTACTACAACCTCGGCATCGACGCAGCCGAGCACGAGGACTGGCAGCTCGCCGCCGACATGTGGAGAAAGGCCATCGAGTACCGGCCCGAGGATCCCGACGCGAACTACAATCTCGGCATGGCTCTCATCGACCTCGGCGACCCCGCGGGCGCCGAACCGTATTTCCGCACCGCGGTGGCGAACGCGCCGGAGGATCCGGAAACCCACTACGGCCTCGGCAAGAGCCTCGAGTTGCAGGGCAGATTCATCGAGGCAAAGCAATCCTACGAACGCGCGATCAACAGGAACCCCGACTTCCTCGAGCCTCTCCTCGGCCTCGCTGCGGTCACGCTCGGAGCGGGGCACTACGAATCCGCGCAGAACTGGGCGACCCGCGCCCTTCGCCTGTCGCCGAACGATATCGACGGCAATCTCTTCCTCGCCGAGGCCTATTACCGCCAGGAGAACTTCCAGGAAGCCTACGGGCAACTCGTCTCGGCAATGACGTATGCGCCGGGAGATCCCCGGATCCTCGTGCTCCTCGGCAAGGTCCAGTACGCCCGGCACATGTACGAGGACGCCCTCGTCACGCTGCAATCGGCCCGGGAACAGGGCCTCGCCTCCGACGACCTCTTTCTCCATCTCGGCCTGACCCACTATGCCGTCGAAAACTACCGCGAGGCCGAACGGAACCTGCGCCTGGCCGTCTACAAGAACGATTCGCTGCCCGGGGCGTGGAAGGGCCTCGCCGATACGTACATCGCGCTCGGCCGCTGGACGGAGGCGGAGAAGGCCCTCGAGCGGGCGCTCGCGCTCGAACCGGGAAATCCCGACTTCATCCTCCAGCTCGGCTACGTCTACCTCTCCACGGGGCGGCACGAGCAGGCCGTCGCCAGTTTGACGGGGATCGCCGACCGCGGAGACACGCCGCCCCGAACCCTCTATTACCTCGGTCATGCGCTGATGCGCTGCGGCGACATGGAAACCGCGAAACGGCGGTTCGTCGAATTCGCCCGCTCATGGCAGGGAGATCCCCGTCTCGTGCAGGAAGTGAACGCGATCATCGACGGCCTGTGATCGCGGGATCCGGCGCAGCCCCGCCGAGCGCGATGGAGACGTAGAGCCCCGCGAGGATCAGCCCACCCCCGATGAATCCCGCCGCTCCCGGGACTTCCTTCAGGAAGAGGAACGCGAGCAGGCTCGCCCCGACGGGTTCGCCGATCGTGGCGGCCGCCACGATCCGTGTCCCGAGGCGTCCGAGCGCCCAGTTGAAGAGGGTGTGCCCGCCGATCTGGCTGACGACGGCCATCAGGAGGCAGTACACGTAGACACGCGGTTCATGCCCGACGAGCGGCGTCGACATCGCTGCGGCGAAGACGACCAGGCAGACGGCGGCCACCGCGTAGACGGGCACGACATAGGTGAGAAGCGATACGCGCCGCCGAACGCGCCCGCCGACGAGGAAATAGGCCGCCGCGGCGATTGCGCCGCCGATCGCGAGCAGGTCCCCCGTCACGCGCGCGCCGGGGATGTCGCCCCAGCCGATGACGGCCGCCCCCGCCGCGGCCAGCGCCAGTCCCGCCCAGAAGACGCGCGGCACGTGTTCCTCGAAGAACATGATCGAGAAGAGGGTGACGAAGAGCGGATTCGTCGTCACGAAGACGACGCTGCTCGCCACGCCGGTCATCGCCAGGGAGGTGATCCAGAGCGCGAAATGGAGTGCGAGCATCAGTCCGGAGAACGCGATCAGCAGGCGATCGCGTCCGTCGAGCCGGGCGATCTCCTGCCGGAAGGACGGATCGAAGGCAGCCGCCGGGGCGAGGAGAACCGTGGTGAAGACGAGCCGCAGCGCCGCCACCGCGGCCGGCGGCGCATCGGCGAGCCGGATGAAGATGGCGGCGAACGAGACGCCGACGATACCCGCCCCCAATGCAGGATACGCTCGCGCCCGACCGTCGCTCATCCTCGGCTCCCTTCTCGTCCCGCGGATCGAAGTTTCGGCATGACGATACCGCACAGAACTGTTGAAGACTACGGCCCGATCCGATACATTCACAAGGGTTCTTTTCACGTCGGCGCGGAGATCGCCGCCACAACGATGCGATGAACGACGAACGCGACACGGACGACAGGCGCACCGACCGCAAACGGGTCCTCGGCGAGGAATGGACCGACTGGGACGGTACCGGCGACGCCGACGCGTCGGCGGGCAAGCGGCCGTTCCTGCTCCTCTCGCTCGTCATACTGATCGGCCTGATCCTCCTCGGCCTCCTGTTCTGGTATCTCGTCCTTCCCCGGTTCGAGGCCTTCGGCGGGCCCTGGCCGATCGTCCTGACGGTCCTCGTCTTCGCCGCGGCGCTGCTGCTGCTCTGCTGGTATCTCCTTCTCCTCGCCGCGCTGCGAAGCCGGGCGGTGTACACGGGAATCTGTCTCACGAGGGGCGCGAACCTCTTCTTCTTCCTCCTGCCCGTCGCCCTTCGTTTCGCCGCCCCGTTCGGCCTCTCACGCGACCGCCTGAGCCATTCCTTCATCCGCGTGAGCAACCAGCTCGTCCGCGGCGGGATCGGCGACGGGCCCGTGCTGACCCTGCTCCCTCGCTGCCTCAGGAAGGATCTGCTTCTGGAGACGCGGCGAATCTGCGGCGAATACGAAGATGTCGCCGTCCACACGGCCCCCGGCGGCTCGATCGCCCGCAAGATCATCAAGGAGACGCGACCGCGAGCGATCGTCGCCGTCGCCTGCGAGCGCGATCTCGTCTCGGGGATCCAGGACATCGCACCGGTCATCCCCGTGATCGGCCTGCCCAACACGCGCCCGGCGGGCCCCTGCAAGGACACCGAGATCGATCTCGACGAACTGCGTTCGGCTCTCGATTTCTTCACAGACCGCCCGTGAGCCCCCTCGCTGGCACGGATGTTGTAGGTCTTCGATCAGCGGGCCCACGGAACGGCCCGCCGCGCCCGAACTGAACGGAAATCGGCCGGCGACCGGACGATCGCCGACCGCCAGGGGGAAACGAACATGATCGACGAATCCCGCGGACCCGTCCGCCGGCCCTCCGGCGACCTCGCCGCCGCCCTGCGCGCCCGTTTCCGCTTCCTGCTCGTGGGGAGCATGCTGGTCGTCGCGATCGCCTTCGGCATGTCATTCTACGTCGGCCTCGTCTCGGGACAATCGGCCATCGCGAGCCAGATTCCCGAGCTCGAAGAGGTCGTATCCCGCCTCAAGGGATCGCTGATCGTCAACACATTCGGGTTCGGCGCCGTCCTCGCGGCCTCCCTCTTCCTGCTCTCCCACCTGGTCACCTCGAGGATCTTCCGTCCGCTCGAGACGGTCGAACGGGGAATCCACGCGCTTGGACGCGGCGAGTTCCCCGCCCGTACGGCCGCCGACGCCGACGGGCCCTTCGCCGGATTCGCCGCCGGGTTCGACGACACGGTCGAGGCGCTTCGCGATCGCGAGCGGGAGGAGTACGAGGCGCTCAAAGCCCTCCTGGACGCGCATCCCTCGGTGGTAAACGAACGGATCGCCGAGATGATCGAGCGCAAGCGCTCGTCGATCGCCGGCGCCGACGGGGCGCGCGCTTCGGCGGACGACGCGGGGGATCCGCTCTTCATGCAGCCTGCGTAGGGGGAATCGGTATCAATCGCCGGTGACGGCTTCCGACAGCAGCTCCTCGATCGTCTCGATCAACACGACCGAATTGAACGGCTTCTCCATGAAACGGTCCGCGCGTATCCCGCCGGCGATCTCTTCGCTCGACAGATCGCGCGCGGAGAGAATGATCACCGGCGTCCGGGCGAAATCCTCTTCGCCCTTCAGGATATTGCAGACCTCGTAGCCGTCGATGATCGGCAGCATGAGATCGAGGATGACGAGATCCGGTTTCTCCTTCCGCGCCGCATGAAGCGCCTCCTCGCCGTCGAAGGCCGTGTGGACCTCGTACCCCGCGTGTTCGAGCGTGAACTGCAGTATCCGTGCAAGATGCACTTCGTCGTCCACGATGAGGATGGAAGAAGACATGCATGCGCTCCTGTCGTTACGTCCGTTACGGCTGCCTTCGGCGCGACGGCCGCCCGTCGCGCGACACGGCTGACAAGGAATGAAAGGAACATGCCACCGGCGTCGGCCGCGCAGATGCGAACGCTCTCCCGACGCGTATGGCCAAATCGCGTCGCAACGGCCGTACCGCTGCGCGCGATCATGTAACATAATACATTACCGCATGTTATGAAAAAGCGCGCCCCGGCGCGGCGACGGCGCGTGGCAGAGATGCCCTCTTTTCCGGGAAAATCCTTCTCGCCCTCGACACGGTTGCAAGGAATGTGGTATAATAACACTGTAAACGACAGCGCACTAGAGCTGCTTTCTTGTAAATTACATCGGGTATTCTTTGTAACATCATTGGGGGAAAGGAAATGGCTAAGCTCAAACCCTGCGTGCTTTTCATCATGGCCATTGCCCTCGTCGCCGCCACCAGCCTCTCCGCCGCCCCGGCCACGATCGCCCGATCGACGACCGAGCTCGAGAACGGCACATACCTGATCAGGCTCGACGTCGCCGCCACGGGCACGAGCATCTACGGACTCAAGCTCATCGACCCGTCCGCCTCGATCGTCGACGTCTACGCGCCGAAGGGCTGGGTCGCCGTCACGGACGGCGAGGACTACGCGGCCCGCACCGGCGATCGTCCGATCAAGAGCGGCGGGAAGCTGCAGTTCCTCGTTCATTCGAAAACGAAGGACATCCAGTACACCTGGACGGTGTACGACCCGCTGAAGCAGATCGGTTCGCCCGGCACGCTGAAGTAGGGCGCGACGCATCTTCGACCCGGGGTGATCGCCTGCACACACGTGAGGATGACCGCCCTGGGTCGTTCTACGCTTCCACGAGATACCGCCCCACGTCGACGTCGCGAACGGCGTTCTCGTCGATCCCGGCGAGGCGCCTCTTTCCCGACGAGCCGTCGTTGAGATCGACGAGTTCGCCGTCGTGCACCGTATCGCCATTGCCGTCGGCGATGAGCCGAACAATCGGCAGATCGCCCCGTGCGGCGTTCGTGCCGACGACGACGGCCCTTTCCCCCGTATTCAGCCGCACGATGCTGCCGATCGGCAGGTTTCCGAGGACCCTCAGGAAGATGTCCATGCAATCGGGATGGAACTCGGAGCCGCGCGTCCGTTCCATCAGCTTGATCGCCTCGTACGGGCTGAGCTGTTTGCGGTAGGCCCGTTTCGTCGTCAGTGCGTCGTAGGAATCGGCGATACGGACGATGTGGCTCGCAGTGAGCTGCTCGTAGTTTTCGCCGACCGTCGGATAACCGTGGCCATCGAAGCGCAGGTGGTGTTCGTACGCGACCCTGCGTATCTTCTGCTCCACGCCCTCTTCCGCGAGGATGCGCGCGCCGTCGACGGGATGCTTCTTCACGAGTTGCCACTCGGCCGGTGTCAGGCGACCCGCCTTGTGGATGATGGACCGCGGCACGTAGAGCTTCCCGATGTCGTGGAGCAGCGCGGCGACGCCGACGCTGCTGATCTCCGCCTGCGGCATTCCCAGCCGCCGTGCGACCGCCGCCGAGATGACCGCGACGTTCACGGAATGGGCGAACGTGTAATCGTCGTAGGACTTCAGCGAGTTGAGAAGGAGGATGACCGGCGTGTTTTCTCCCTCGCGCTCGACGAGTTCCCTGATCGTCCGACCGGCGATGTTTCCCTCGTGCGAGCGGAATTTCTCCAGTCTGCCGAGCACGCCGTCGATGATGCGGGACATCCTGCTCTCGCGCCCGTTCGGCCGCGTTTCCCGTCCGGCGATCCGCCTTGCGCGCCGCGCCGCGTGTCCGGCGGGCACGGGAAGCATCGACGCCGCGCCCTCCCGTCCGTGTCGTATCTTGACGTGCCGCACCTTCGACCAGGCCTCGGGGAGTTCGACGTCGGCGTCCCGTCGTATCGATCCAAGGAAGATCTCCGCGACCGCGACGAGTTCGTCCGGCCGGACACCGCTGCTGAATTCCATCTCCCCGACCGAAAGCCGCCTGAACGTCTCGCGGAGGAGGTGGATCGCCTTGTCCTGCCCGTCGATCTCGCCCAGTTCGAAGTTGAGATAGCAGACGGTGCCATCGACGAGCCTCAGGGATACCGACTCCCTGTTCCCGATGAATTCGACGATCCGCCGGTGCGCCTCCTCGGCCGTCCGGTCGACGGCCGGGTGCCCGGCGGGAAAGAGCCGCCGCTGGAGCAACAGCTTGCCGAACGCGAGCACGGCCTCGCTGAACGCCCTGTATTCCGCCGGTAACGCCTCGATGACGACGTTCATCATTTCTCCTCGCCCGATCGGTGCGGGACGCAATGCCCCGTCAGGTCTTCCGCAAGTATCGTGCCGTGCTTCCCTCACGCGCAACGCTCGATTCCACAACGAATTGACCTGCGCCGACCATCGCATAATCATACGACTGGTTGCATTCTCTCTCGGGGGAGGGGAAACGGAACGAAACGTCAACGACGGTTCGGGGACAGATGCGCCCGGCCTCGAACCGGTCGCCCGTGCTCCCGGCGTGACGGCGGAGGACGCCGTTTTTGATCAGAGCGTGCACGCAGCGGGGGAATTCGTCGTCACCGAACGAACGGGATCGCGAGGGTCGCGGTCGGCGTCGGCTTGCCGCTTCCTCCGTCGTCGACCGACGTCTCGTCGTCGTCGGGCTGGATGAGCGTGACGATCATGTAGCCGACCACGGCGGCGATGATGGCGAACATGACGATTTCCTTCGTCAATCCCGGCCCCTCGTCCTCCTCGAGCTCGATGTCGTACGTCTCGACCGTGTCGGGAGGCATCCCCCGCCAGGTCGCCGTCGCGACGGCCTGCATGTCCGGGCCGTTGTCCACGACGAGCGAGGAGAGGTCGTTTCGCGCCCGGGACGGCGCCCTCGAGAAGACGGACTCGTTCGCCCGCGCCTGCTGGGCGGAGACGAAGGCTCCGATCAACAAGAGGATGAACATCGTCCTGCCGATGGGTCTGGTCATCGTTCCTCCCAGCGATTCTCCATGAGGATCTCTTCCATCGGTTTCCGCGGCCGGGGCGTTTGATCGGCGGCCGGATATCCGATGGGCGTGAGCGCGACGATCTTCACGTCCGCCGGCACGCCGAGGATCTCCCGCACATCCTCCTCGATGAAGGCCCCGATCCAGCAGGTGCCGAGCCCCTCCGCCGCTGCGGCGAGCATCAGGTGCTCGAACGCGATCCCGATGTCGACGGGCAGGCTGTTCCAGTATCCCCCCATCTTCCGGTACGCCAGCTCCTCGCGCCCGCAGGCGACGACGACGACGGGAGCCTCCCCGACGAACGCCTGGTCCTTGCATGCCGGGACGAGTCGACGCCTGATCGAAGGATCCCGGACGACGATGAAGGTCCAGGGTTGTCCGTTCTTGCCGGATGGCGCGAGCCGCGCCGCGTCGAGCACGCGCCCGAGGCGGGCATCGTCGATCGAATCCGGCAGATAGGATCTGACGCTCGTCCGCGTCCGTATCGCTTCGTAGATATCCATCTCACGACTCCCTCGCGCGCACGCCGAAGACGGCCTGCGCGATCCGTTCGGTAACCGAGCGTTTCTTGCCGTCCGGGCATCTCGGCAACAGGTACCGAAGCCCGGAATCGACGGTGAGAACTGTCGTCAGCAGCATCAACGCGAAGACCTCGCGCGTGAAGAACGGCGTCGTACCGGGGCGCACGAAGGTCCAGAAGAGCAGAACGTCGCCGACGACGCACTGGACGAGCGTCTTCGCCTTGCCGAGCCTGCTCGCCGGCATCAGATGTCCCGTGCGGCGCCTTCGGACGAGCCGGTAGAGGGTGACGGCCGCCTCCCTCACAGCCATCACGCCGACGAGATAGGAGAACCATGGCCAGCGGAAACGTGCCGCGAGCGCGACGTAGATCACGCCGGCGAGTATCTTGTCGGCGGCGGGGTCGAGATGGGCGCCGAGATCCGTGGTCTGTCCGAACCGCCGCGCGTACCAGCCGTCGAGCCAGTCGAGCATCGAGGCCGCGATGCAGAGCAGGGCGGCGACCGCCGTCGCCTCCGTTCCGGCGAACAGACAGGCCGCCGTTATCGCCATGAGAATGCGGAGAGAAGTCAGGAGATTCGGTACGGTCATCCTTCTGCCGGTACCCCGGGTCACGCGCTCACCCCGTTCCGTCCACTTGAACTCGGCGGAATGAAACTATATACTGTAACGGCGGTTGAAAAATACACTATTTTCGATCGCGGCGCAAACGCCGCGGGAGACGGGACCGGACGGCATGCCCGAGAGGACAGGACAGGGGTGGCCGAGATCCCGGCGCAGCCGGGGCGCCTGGCTCGTCATCGTCCTCGCGGCCGTGCTGATCCACCTGCTCTTCGTTGTCTCCTTCAAGCCGGCGTGGCTCGATGTCTTCCGGCGCGACCTTCCAGGCGACGGGGATGCGACGTCCATCAGCTACCTCGACCGTCCCTTCTCTCTCGTCCCCCTGCCGGACGACACGCCGGAACCGGTCATCACCGACAACGTGATCGTCACCGAGGATCCCGTCGACGAGACCTTCGACATCGCGGAGCTCGGGGAACCGGCCGACGACATCGCGCCGCGCGAGGGAGGAAGCAGCGGCGGTTCTCCCGGGGCCGGCGGCGGACGCCGCCGCGTGACGGTGGAACCGAAACCGTTGTACATCCCCTGGCCCGAATACCCGGAAGGCGTTCCCCGCGGGATCGAGGGAACGGTGGAACTGCTCGTCTTCGTGAATGAAAAAGGGGAAGTCGAGGCGGTGCATGTCGCCCGCGGACTTCCCCATGATCTCCTCAACCGCGCGGCCGTCAGGGCCGCCCGGCGTATCCGCTTCTCGCCGGGGCTGGAAAAGGGCTCCCCGACGGCGATGTGGGTGCGGCTCGCCATCGGGTTCCAGCCGAACTGACCGCCGCTATCTCATACGGGTCTTTAGAGCGCTCCACGACGACGGCTCGACGCCGATCACGCAATTGACCAGGTCCATCAGGCAGTGGCCCGACACGAAATCGTCCGCGAAGTTCGCCGGATCGGCGTTGCTCGCCGTGCCGTTGTAGGATCCGCTGCCGCAGTAAATCGTGAAATCGCCCGTCCCGTACTTCATCACCATCATCGTTCCGTTAAAGAACGAGAACATGCGCTCGTCGATATCGAGCACCCCGTCGACGTCCCAGTCGGGAATCGTGATCTCGACGACGAGCGTGCCTCCGAGCGTGCCGCTCGGCGCGTCGATCTGCCAGACGGGCTTCCCGGGAAGGGTGACGTCGTTGAAGGTTGCCTTCCAGTGGTTCGAGGGCGAGCCCTCGTACACGAAGAAGGTCGTGAAGATGTACTCCCAGCGGGCGGCGGGATCGGCGGTTCCGGGCCAGCCGGCGTCGTCGATCTGGACCCACCACGTGCCGCCGGCGACCAGGGGGTCGCCCGACGTGACGTCCCCGGCGTAGACCGGAGGCGACATGGTGACGAGATTTCCGATCCCCTCGAAGTCGAATTCGAGCCGGAGCGTGTCGGGCAGCTGGGCAGAAGCCGGACACGCGACCAGCGCGATCAGCATCGCGGAGAACAGGAATATTGCAGGAAGATGTTTCATCTCATATCACGTCCTTTCGGCCTCGGTCCTCAGTCCCTGTAGATGGACTTGATACCGCCCCAGCTCGATGCCTCGGTGGCGGTGTGACAATTGTCGTCCCGGAGAATCATGTTCCCGGAAGCCGAGGTCGCCGAAGGTACGTACAGCTCCTCTTCCAGCGATTCCTGATCGGTGACGTCGAGGGCGCCGGAGCAGTTGCCGACGCCGCAGAAGAAATTGTAGCATCCCCCGCTGTAACTGATGTAGGCGATGAAGTTCGCGGAAAACACCTTCCTGGCGTATTCACCCTCGTCGACGATCCCGTCGGCGTCCACGTCGCGGATCGTCAAGACGAAACTGTTGCAGTCCCCGCCGAGCGTGTCGCCGGCGACGGTATAGAAACGCCATTTCGGCATGGGCTCGCCGCTCCCGGCCGGCGGGAAATACCCGTCCCAGCCCTCGTTGCCCGGCGTAGCGTCATAGGTGAAATAATGGCTCAATACGTAGTCGAGACGCTCGTTCTCGGGCGTACCGGGATTGTCCGACGGCCACGACGTATCGTCGAGGCGGATCCAGAACGTCCCGGGAGCCAGCGTTCCCTGGATAATGTCGCCATTGAACTGCACGGGGGAATCCATCAACGAACCGGACCCGAGCAGCGCAAAGTTCTCCTGCTTGAAGGTGATCGCATCCGCGGACGCGACCATGGCAAGCACGAAAACACAGGCGACACCAGCCATTAGCGTATTCTTCAAGGTGTCCCCCCTTCGGTCATCTGCCTGTTGTCCTGCAACGGTGTACGACTGTCTTATTTACATGGGGCGTAGTATATCACAAGAAACACTCTCGATAAAGTGCTATTTTAGCGAATAACAGGAAATTCCGCCGGGGATCGATCCCCGGCCGCGCCCCGGACCGTCAACGGCCGTTGACGGTATCGACGACCCGCAGCAGGTCCCCCGCACGGACGACAGAAACCGATGGCAGTCCGGCTTTCGCGCCGCTCGCGACATTCATCCGCTCGCGCGCGTCTCCCGGCATCGAGTCCCGGACCATCCGCTCGCTCAGCGGCATCGTCTCCCTGCCGGAGACCGAGACGGTCGTGCAAAGGACGCTCATCCGCTCCTGGACGTCGACGGCGACGAGCTCGACCTTGATCGTCTCGAGCATGCCGAGGGACTCCCCCGTCTCCGGCTCGACGATCTCCTCGCCCCGCTCGACGACGGCGACGCGATCGCCACGCTTCAGGCCGTCGCGTTCGCCGATGCCCGCGAGAAGCGTCGTTTCGTCGAATATCCGCAGGATCTTGCCGTAGAGGGCCATGCTCACCAGACCTCCCGCTTGGCTCGTACATCGAAGATGCGCAGGGAGTAGTCCGAGAATTCGCCGACGATATCGGGCACGCCGTCATCGTTCATGTCGTAGGCGGCGATCCGTTCGCCGAAGGCCTTTCCCCACTCGAGCTCGATGCTGAAGAACCGGGTATCGAGTATGATCCCCGAGTTGAAGACGATCTCGAGCTGATCGTCCTGGTCGACGTTCTCGACGAGGATCTCCGTCGCCTCGAATGACCGCTCGCTCATCCACTGGCGGCTCTTGTCCCTGCCGTCGAGGATATGCAGCCGGCCGTCGGCGAGAATGATCATTTCCGGCTGCGGATCTCCGTCGATGTTCGCGACTTCGAACGCGGCGATCGAGTTGAACCGGTCCTCGAGGTTCTCCCAGTCGACGCTGTAGTCGTACATGTTGTGGATGAGGATGCGCCCGCCGAAGGTCGCGATGACGATGTCGGGGGATCCGTCCATGTCCATGTCGCGCAGGACGAAATTCCGCACCTTGGAACCGAGGCCGGGACATTCCCATTCGCTTTTCCAGCCGTCCGTCGTCGCGCGACGCAGATGCACCTTCCCGTAGATGTCCGCGTAGAGCATTCCCCAGGCGTTGCCGTCGTCGAGGGGAATCACCCTGGCGAGCGGAAAACGGCAGAAGACGCGTTGCACGGTGAAGGGATCCGGTTCCGCGGCGGCAGCGGGCACGGTCGCGGCCACGAGCAGCGCGAGTGTCGTCACTATGATCGCTTTTCTCATCTGGTCGTCTCCCTTCGTATCGGGTCGATACCCTCCGCGGCGCCCCCGCCACGCGGATCGGACGCGCCGCAGGCGCAGCCGTCTCCCGCGATGATGATCTGGGCGTCGCCGATCGAATCGTCGAGCTCGCGAAGGCTGTGTCCGCGGGCCTCGAGTGCGGTCCGTATCGGGGGCGGGAAAGCGCCCCGCTCATACTGTATCACATCGGGCAGCCACTGGTGGTGAAATCTCGGCACGGCGACGGCGGCAGCCTCGTTTATTCCGAAATCGACGATATCGACGACGAGCTGGACGACGGTCGTGATGATCGTCGATCCTCCCGGCGTGCCGAGGACGGCGAGGACACTGTCGCCGTCCACGAGTATCGTCGGCGTCATCGAGGAGAGCATCCGCTTTCCCGGGGCGATCGCGTTCGCCTCCCCCCCCGTCAGGCCGTAGAGGTTCGGCGCACCCGGTTTCACCGAGAAGTCGTCCATCTCGTTGTTCAGGAGAAACCCACATCCCTCGACGACCGTCTTCGATCCGAAGGAGCTGTTCAGGGTGGTCGTCACGGCGACGGCGTTTCCCGCGGCGTCGAGGACGGAGTAATGCGTCGTCTCCGGCGACTCCCCGGCGGGGATTTCCGCCGCGGCGATCCGCCTCGACGGCGTCGCCTCTGGACCGATTTCCTCCCGGAGTCTTGCCGCGTATTCCTTCGAACAGAGCATCTCCACGGGAACCGGCCGGAAATCCGGGTCGCCGAGGTGCGTTGCGCGGTCGGCGAAGGCCCGCTTCTCCGCTTCGACGATCCGGTGGATTGCCCGGTCGGAGAGAGGGCCGTCGGCGGCGAGATCGAAACCCTCGAGGATATTGAGTATCTCGATGAGGGCTGTCCCGCCGGCGCTCGGCGGCGGCGCCGAGACGATCCGTCTGCCGCGGTACGTTCCCTCCACCGGCCGACGTTCGATCGCCCGGTATCGCCAAAGATCCTCCCGGGTCACGAGCCCGCCGCCCCGCAGCATCTCCTCCTCGATCAGCCGCGCCGTCTCGCCGTCGTAGAACCCCGCCGCGCCCCCGTCGGCGATCCTGCGAAGCACGGCTGCGAGATCGGGATTCCTGAGGACCGATCCCTCGTCCAGCAGACGGCCGTCCGGCCCGAGAAAGAGAGCGAGGCCGGGAAACCGGTCGATATACGGATCGAGCCTTCGGAGAGAGGCGGCGAGATGCCCGCTCACCCGGAAACCCTCTTCCGCGAGCAGGACGGCCGGGGCGAGAAGCTCACTCCAGGGCAACGTCCCCGCGCGCTCGTGCGCGAGGGCAAGCCCGGCGACGGTCCCCGGCACGCCTCCCGCGCGGTGCCCGAGGCGGCTCGCCGCGTCGATCGGCTCTCCGTCGAAACCGAGGTGCATGTCTCTCGACGCCCCGAGGGGCGCCGTCTCCCTGAAATCGAAGAAGGCGGTCTCTCCCCCGGCCCCGCGGAACACCATGAAGCCGCCACCGCCGACGTTCCCTGCGGGCGGCCAGGTGACCGCGAGCGCGAATCCCACGGCGACGGCCGCATCGACGGCGTTTCCCCCGTTCGCGAGGACCTCCGCCCCGACCGCCGTCGCGATCGGACAGGCGGACACGACCATCCCGCCGGCGGCGCAGACCCGCTCCGCCGCGACGCCCCCCCTCGCCAACAGCGCGACCGCCACGATCGCGGCCGCGTATCCCCTCGTTTGTCTCTTCATTCCCGCCGTGCCTTCCTCTCCCGGGGCCGCATTCCGTAACCCATTCTAGCAGAGAGGGTAATCCGTGTAAACCGGGAGTTCCCGCGTCAGGAACCTGCCGGCCGGAAACCGGTTGCGGCCCGCACCGTTCTCCGATACAATTTCCCCGATCGTCATTGGATCGTCAAAACCAACTTCACAAGGACAGGCGGACATGGGACAGATCGATTCTCGTCCGGCGCTTCTCGCCGGCGCGCCGTCATTCATTCTCCTGGCCCTCCTGCTGGTCGCTCTTCCCGCCGCCGCGGCGCCGGGCGACGTGGCGGGAACGATCCCCCTCCGCGTCTCGCATCCGACCGGGGTCGCGTTCGACGGCTCCCGGCTGTGGGTCGCCGACCGGTCAACGGACCGTTTCTACGGGATCGACCCGGCCAACGGCGCCGTTCTCGACTCCCTCGTCGCTCCCGGCTATTTCCCCTCCGGTCTCGCATGGGACGGCAAACTCCTCTGGAGCACCGATCCCGCCGACGGCCGCATCTATGCGACCGATCCGTCGAACGGATTCACCGTCCGGTCCATCGAGTCGCCCACGCCGTCCCCGACCGGCATCGCATGGGACGGAGCGTACCTCTGGATCTGCGACAACCGGACCGACGTCATCGCCCGTATCGACCCGGGAGACGGAACGACGATCCGGTCCTTCCGGGCGCCGGCGTCGGATTCCCGCTCGCTCGCCTTCGACGGCGAGCGCCTCTGGTGCTCCGACCGTATCCGCGACCGGATATACCTGGTCGATCCGGCCTCCGGCCTCGTGCTCGTCACGCTCGATGCCCCCGGTCCGTACACCTGGGGGCTCGCGTGGATGGACGGCGAACTCGTGTGCGCGGATTACGAGGACGATCTCCTCTACCGTCTCGTCGTCCGCGACGACCGGCAATACGCGATCTCCTCGCCCCGGCGTGCCGTCGTCGATTTCACCACCGAGGCGGACGTCCTCGGTCCGGGGACGATCGTCTCGCTCGAGGTCTGCTACGCGGTGCCGCGCGATCGGGAGAACCAGACGCTCCTTTCGCCGCCCCGCTTCGTTCCGGAGCCGGACCGGTTCGAGACCGACCGCTGGGGCCAGCGCGTCGCCGTCTTCCGCTTCGAGAACCTGACGGCCGCCTCGTCGGTCGAGGTCGCCATGCAAGCCGAGATCGAGACGTCGGCGATCCGCTGGTTCGTCTTCCCCGGGGATGTCGGAGAGGAGATGCCGCGGGAAATCCGCGAGGCCTATCTCGCGGACGACGCCAAATTCGACCTCGGGCATCCCTTCATACGCTCGCTCGTCGATTCGATCGTCGGCGGGGAAACGAACCCGTACTGGAAAGCGCGCAGGCTGTACCAGTACCTGATCGCCAACATGGAATACGAGCTCGCGGGCGGATGGAATACGGCGCCTACCGTCCTCCGCAGGAAGACCGGCTCCTGTTCCGAGTACTCCTTCAGCTTCATCGCCCTCTGCCGCGCGGCGGGCGTCCCTGCCCGTTACGTCGGATCGCTCGTCGTCCGCGGAGACGACGCCAGCTACGACGACGTCTTCCACCGGTGGAACGAGATCTACCTGCCGAACTACGGCTGGGTGCCGGTCGACGCGAACGCGGGAGACCGCGAATGGCCCGCCGACCAGGCGGCGGCCTTCGGCGGCGTCTCGAACCGGTTCCTCGTGACGACCGAGGGCGGCGGCGACTCAGAGTACCTGGGCTGGAGCTACAACCACGAGAACCGGTGGGTCTCGTCTGGCAAGTGCCGGTTGCGCCTGGAAAGCACGGCCGAGTGGGAGCCCCTGGAATAGGAAGGAACCCGGCGTCGAGGGAAACCGCGTTCTTTCCTAGCCCTTGATGCAGATGATCGGTCTCAACCGGACGACGCGGCGGCTGACACCCGCCCCCTCCATCACGGCGACGACATCTTCGACGTCCTTGTACGCGCCGGGCGCTTCCTCCGCGGCGCTCTTTTTGCCGTGCGTCCTGACGACGATCCCCTCGCGTCCGAGATCCTCGATGACCCGTTCCGACCGCCACGTCCCGAGCGCCTTCTTGCGCGAGAAGAGACGCCCGGCGCCGTGCACGGAACTGCCGAAGGTCTCCTCCATCCCCCGCGCGGTGCCCACGAGAACGAAGGAGGCGGTCCCCATCGTCCCCCCCACGAGAACCGGATGCCCGACCTCGCGATACGCCGCCGGCACCTCGGGCCGACCCGGCCCGAAGGCGCGCGTCGCGCCCTTTCGATGGACGAGAAGACGCTTCCTTTCGCCGTCGACGAGATGCGTCTCGAACTTGAGGTTGTTGTGACCGACCTCGTAGATTGTCCTGATCGCCTCGTCGCCGAGCGAGAAGAAGCCCTGGAAGGCGCGCCGCACGATACCGGCGATCGCCTGCCTGTTGGCGAATCCGCAGTTGATCCCCGCATTGACCGCAGAGATGTACCGCCGGCCCTCGGGGCTGTCGATCGGCGCGCCCACCAGCTCGGCCTCGCGAACGTGCAATCCGTACTTCTCGCTCGCACGTCGCAGGATCTTCAGGTAATCCGTGCCGATCTGGTGTCCGAGAGCCCGGCTCCCCGTGTGGATGCTCACCACGACCGTCCCGGACGACAGTCTGAAGGCGGCCGCGGCCCGATCGTCGTACACCTCGTCGACGTACTGCACCTCGAGGTAGTGATTGCCCGAGCCGAGCGTTCCGACCTGGCTGAGCTGGCGCTTTTTCGCGCGGTCGCTTACCGCGGCCGGGTCCGCCCCGTCGACGACGCCCCCCTCCTCGATGTACTCGAGGTCCCCGGGAATCCCGTAGCCCCGTTCGAGGGAGAACCGGGCTCCGCGCACGAGCGCGTCGTCGACTTCCGCGGCGGAGAGTCGCAGGTCCCCCGTCGATCCGACGCCGGCCGGCACGTGGGCGAAGAGCACGTCGGCAAGGGATTCCCGACGCCGCTCGACCTCCTTTCTCGCCACGTCCACCGCCATCGCCCTGACCCCGCAGTTGATGTCGAACCCGACGCCGGCGATCGTCACGACGCCCGTTCCCGTGTCGAAGGCGCCGACGCCGCCGATCGGAAACCCGTATCCGGGATGGATGTCGGCCATGGCGAGCGAAGCGGTCTGGATGCCCGGCAGGCAGGCGACGTTCCTCACCTGGCGCAACGCGTCCCACGCGTTCCGCCCGCTCTCGGCGAGAAGGAATTCCATCGAACGCCGGTTTGCGTAGATCCTTCCGGGGACGAGCATCGGACCGTTTCGCGGGATCTCCCACAGGAATTCGTTGATCTGCCTCACGTCGATCAGGCCCACCGGGTCCCTCCTACAGATCGAGCACGCACCGCGATTCCCATCTTCCGTTTCGATCCCGGCCGACGTGCAGCCCGCACGGCGTGGCCGCCTTGACCTCCGCGAGAAGACGCCCCTCGAACGCGCTCCGCCGCATCCCGGACGCATCCGCCTCCATGCGCCACCCGGATTCCCCTTCCACGATGGAAAGGATCTCGACGTAAACGAAGACCAGGTCCGCGATGTCGGCTGCCGTGATGAGGGTGTTCAGGAACTCGAGGAGCAGTTCGGCTGGATCGTCCGCCTCGCAGGAGACGCGGAGCCGTTCCGTCGGCGTTCCGAGGCCCTCGGCGTCGACGACGAGTTCGAACATCGCCAGCGCCGCTTCCTCGAGGGAAACGGCCAGGGTATCGCCGCGGCCGAAGATGCCCATGTCCGCGGGATGTTCGATCGTTCCGTGCATTCGCGAAGCCACCGCGGCCGCCTACCGGTTGAAGAGGTATTCGATCACGTCGCCGTCTTTGACGACGTACTCGTGCCCTTCCGTCCGGAGATGGCCGTGCGTGCGGACGGCCGCCTCCGATCCGCATGCGACGAGATCCTCGAAGCTCATCACCTTCGCCCTGATGAATCCGCTCTCCATGTCCGTGTGGATCTTCCCCGCCGCCCGCGGGGCTGTCGTGCCGCGGGGGACGGACCACGCCTGGAGCTTGTCGTTGGCGGCGGTGTAGTATCTGACGAGGCCGAGGGTGTCGTGGCACTTCAGGATGAAGCGCTCGCGCGCGCCGGCGCCGACACCGAGTTCCTCGATGAAGACGCCTCGTTCCCCCGGCGGAAGAGCGGCGATCTCCCTCTCGAGCTTCGCCGAGACGACGAAGACGGCGCCCTCGCCGAAACGACCGGCGACGCGCCTGCAGGCCTCGCTCGACGCGCCTGTCGGATCCTCTTCGCCCGCGTTCAGCACGATGATCCGGGGTTTCGCGGTCAACAGCCGCAGATCCTCCCAGACGTGGCGTACCGATTCGTTCACCTCCGTCTCGTCGATGCGTTCGCCGGCGGCGATCAGGTCCCTGACCGACCTGAGGAATTCCAGCTCGTGGAGTTCCTCCTTCTTCTTCGCCTTCGCCTTGACGAGTTCCTTGTCTATGCGGCTCTCCACCCGCTCGAGATCGGCGAGGAACAGCTCGGTGTCCACGATGTCCAGGTCGCGAAGGGGGTCGATGGTCCCGCTCACGTGGCTGACGTCGTCGTCCGCGAAACACCGCAGGACGTGGGCCAGCGCGTTCGCCTCGCGGACGTGGTGCAGGAAGCGGTTGCCGAGTCCTTCGCCCCGGCTCGCCCCCTCGACGAGGCCGGCGATGTCGACGAAGGTGATCGTCGCCGGAATCACCTCTTTCGGCTGCAGGATCGACGCGAGGGTCTCGAGACGCTCGTCGGGCACCGGCACGACCCCCCGGTTGCAATCGATGGTGCAGAAGGGATAGTTCGACGCCTCGGCCCCGGCGTCCGCCAGGGCGTTCAGCAGCGTCGACTTCCCGACGTTCGGCAAACCGACGATCCCGACGGTGAGCGCCATCGTCATCTCCCCCTTTCGAAGGGCGATCCGTCGCGTGGTGGGCCTGCGAAGCGCTTGCCGACCGGACCGATCATACCAGCACCCGGAGAGAGTTCAAGACGCAAAAAGGACCCCGGCGGAGCGACCGGGGTCCGTGTGAGTCCTGCCGTATCGTGCGCCCGGTCAGCCGGGATGCTTGCAGCCGTCGGCGGCGCATCCGCCGCAGCCTGCGGACGCCTTCTTCTTCGTATCGGCCCCGCATCCGCGCTTCGGGCCGGTGGCGCCGCAGCACGCCTCGCCCTTCTCGCACTTGACGAGACAGGCCTTCGCGTACTTCTCCGGCGTCTTGACGAAGGTATCGCGGCACGTCTCGCTGCAGAACCACACCTCGCGCTCGCCGACGACCGCCCGAACGCCCTTCGCCCGGTCGAACTCCATCCCGCAGACGGGATCGAGGGAACGGCCGGCGGCGATCCGGTCGCCGTGCCGGTCGAAGCACGCCGCGCAGCTCTCGCAGCAGAAGCGGAACGTCATGTCGCCGCGAGTTTTCTCGACAGCCGTCTTCGCGTCGATCGCGTACCCGCAGACCGTGCAGTACGACGCCTTCTCCCCGGCAACCGCTCCCACGGCGGCGGCAACGAGGACGATGAGCATCAATGAGATGGTCCTGATCTTCATGGGGCCTCCTGTCTCATGACAATAACCTACCTTTTTACTCAACTAATATCGGGTATGCGAAACGCCCCCGCAAGAGATTTCCGCGGGGGCGCCTCGAATTCCTTCCGGGCCTCTTTCCCGCCTCAGCGGATCAGGAGCGGCGCGAAGACGAGCGAGACGACCGACATGAGCTTTATGAGTATGTTCATGCTCGGTCCCGTCGTGTCCTTCAGGGGATCGCCGACCGTGTCGCCCACGACGGCGGCCGCGTGCACCGGCGTTCCCTTGCCGCCGAGATTCCCCTCCTCGATCCATTTCTTCGCGTTGTCCCAGGTGCCGCCGGCGTTCGACATGAAGATGCCCATCAAAACGCCCGTCGCCGTCGCGCCGGCGAGGAAACCGCCCAGGGCCGCCGGACCGATGACGAACCCCACGAAGAGCGGCGCGGCGATCGCGATGACGCCCGGCAGGATCATCTCCCTGAGCGCCGACCGGGTGACGATATCAACGCAGGTCTCCGTGTCGGGCTCGGCGGTTCCTTCCATGAGCCCCGCGATCTCCCGGAACTGCCTGCGGATCTCGATGACCATCTTGTTCGCCGCGCGGCCGACTCCCTTGATCGTCAAGGAGGCGATCACGAACGGCATCGCGGCGCCGAGAAAGAGACCGATGACCGTGGTCGCGTCGGTGAGATTGATGACGAACGGCTGATCGCCGCCCATCCCCTGTCCGATCGTGCGCGTGTAGGCGCTGAAGAGCGCGAGCGCGGTCAGGGCGGCCGAGCCGATCGCGAAGCCCTTGCCGATCGCGGCGGTCGTGTTGCCTATCGAGTCGAGCTTGTCGGTGATCTTCCTGATCTCGGGCCCCGCCTTGCTCATCTCCGCGATACCGCCGGCGTTGTCGGCGATCGGGCCGTAGGAGTCGGTGGACATGACGATCCCGATCGTCGAGAGCATGCCGACCGCCGAGATCGCTATCCCGTAGAGACCGCCGCCGTAGTTGAAGGCCACGTACATCGCCACCACGAGCGTGATGATCGGCATGATGGTGCTCTCGAACCCGACGGCGAGACCGGTGATGATCGTCGTGGCCGCCCCCGTCTCGCTCGATCTCGCCACCGTCCGCACCGGGGAGCCGGAGGTGTAGTGCTCGCTCTCCATCCCGATCAGAACACCCGCCACGATCCCCGCGAGGATCGCATAGAAGGGATCGATGACCCCGACGATCCGGCGGATCGCCATGTACGCCCCGCCGATGAAGAGGATGCCGGCGAAGTATTCGCTGTAGCGGAGGGCCGCCTGGGGACCGGCCTTCTTGAGGACCGAGATCGAGAAGATGCCGATCGTCGAGCAGACGAGTCCGATCGCGATCAGCACGAGGGGAAGGGCCATCCACCTCACCGTGTCGACGCCGCTCATCGCCGCGGCTATGGCCATCGTCGCGACGACGCTTCCCACGTAGCTCTCGAAGAGATCGGCGCCCATGCCGGCCGTGTCGCCGACGTTGTCGCCGACGTTGTCCGCGATGACGCCGGGATTGCGCGGATCGTCCTCGGGTATCCCCGCCTCGACCTTTCCGACGAGGTCCGCGCCGACGTCGGCGCTCTTCGTGTAGACGCCGCCGCCGACGCGCGCGAAGAGCGCGATCGAACTCGCTCCCATCGCGAACCCGTTGATCACCCGCGGATCCTTCGTGAACAGGAAATAGAAGCCGAGTCCGACGACGCCGAGCGCCGCGACGCTGATCCCCATGACGGAACCGCCGCTGAACGCGATCGAGAGCGCGCGGCCGATCCCGCCGTCCTTCGCCCCCTGGCACGCGCGGACGCTGCTTCTCGTGGCCGCCTCCATGCCGAGCAGCCCCGCGGCCATCGAGCAGATGGCGCCGAAGAAGAACGCGACGGCGGTCTGCAGGCTGAGCGCGAACATCAGCACGACGAAGATGACCACCACGAAGACCGCGATGATCGAGTATTCGCGTTTCAGGAACACGAACGCCCCCGTGTGAATCTTGTCCGCGATCTTCTGCATCAACTCCGATCCGGCGGGCTTCCGTCTGACGTTGAAGTAGGTGATCACGGCCATCAGCAGCCCGGCGATCCCGACCCAGGGGATTATCCGGGTCAGGGTGGTCAGGAACTCGGCGCTCATCGAAACCTCCTCGAGCGGTGTATCGCCGCCGTCCTTGTCGTTCGGCAACGGCTCCATCCAGGGACATTCATACTGTTCCGCGAGTCTCCAAAGTCAAGGGTATTCATGTTGGACGGGCGTATCCCGCGGCCGGGATGCGCCCCCTCCCTACGAGACGACGCCGAGTTCCCTGCCGACCGACGTGAAGGCCCCGATCGCCCGGTCGAGGTGCTCCTGCGAGTGGGCGGCAGACACCTGGACGCGGATGCGCGCCTTCCCCTTCGGCACCACGGGAAAGAAGAACCCGATGACGTAGATCCCCTCCTCGAGCAGCCGGTCGGCCATGCGCTGCGACAGTTTCGCGTCGCCGAGCATCACCGGAACGATCGGATGCTCTCCGGGGACGATGTCGAAGCCGGCCGCGGTCATTTTCTCGCGGAAGTATCTCGTGTTCTTCACGAGCGTCTCGCGTCGGTCGCTCGCCTCGGTGAGCATCTCGAAGGCCCTGATCGAGGCGCCGACGATCGCGGGCGCGACGGTGTTCGAGAAGAGATAGGGCCGGGAGCGCTGGCGAAGGAGATCGATGATCTCCTTCCGCCCCGTCGTGAAGCCTCCCGAGGCGCCGCCCATCGCCTTGCCGAGCGTCGAGGTGATGACGTCGACCCTGCCGAGGGCGCCGCAGTGTTCGACGCTGCCCCGCCCCGTCGGTCCGAAGAAGCCCGTGCCGTGGCAGTCGTCGACCATGACCATCGCGCCGCCTTCCTCCGCGATGTCGCAGATCTCGTCGATCCTGGCGACGATACCGTCCATCGAGAACACGCCGTCGGTGGCGATCATGATCCGTTTCGCGCCGTCCGCCTTCGCCTGATCGAGCTGCGCGCGCAGGTCCTCCATATCGTTGTTCCGGTAGCGGTACCGCTTCGCCTTGCAGAGCCTGACGCCGTCGATGATGGATGCGTGGTTGAGCTCGTCGCTGATGATGGCGTCCTCGGCGGAGAGGAGCGGCTCGAAGAGACCGCCGTTCGCGTCGAAGCAGGCGGCGTAGAGGATCGTGTCGTCCGTGCCGAAGAATTCGGCGATCTTCCGCTCGAGCTCCTTGTGGATGTCCTGCGTGCCGCAGATGAAGCGCACGGACGAGAGGCCGAGTCCGTGCGTGTCCATCGCCTTCTTCGCCGCTTCGATGAGGGACGGATCGTTCGCGAGACCGAGATAGTTGTTGGCGCAGAAATTGATCACCCGCCTGCCGCCCTCGACGGTGATGTCCGCCTTCTGGTCGGAGGTGATCACGCGCTCGACCTTGTAGAGGCCCTCGCCCCTGATGCCGTCGAGCGTCTTCGCCAGTTCCTCTCTGATCGTGAACATCTCGTCCTCCCTTTCGGTCACTCGCTTCCGTATTCGATGAGTCCCTTTTTCCGCCGCTCGGAGAGCGTGGACAGCATGTCCGCGGTCATCCGCTCGAGATCGTATCGGGGCGCCCAGCCCCATTCCCT